>CAUZSY010000242.1:0-2512 GCA_963582725.1 Candidatus Thalassarchaeaceae archaeon | reverse complement strand
CATCGGTGAGACAGGTGACAACGACGCCGGCCAGGGAGACCGAGAGGGTGACACGGTGCACTACACCATCCAAGTCGATGAATCGATGTGGGGGTCCTGGGCTGAATTCGACGTGCTGGGCAATGGCATCACTCTGATCCCGTTCAACGAACCCGACGACGAGTTCTACGAGCCTCTGTTCGCCTATACGGTCGACGTCTCGCTGATCATCGACCTGTCCGAAGACCGGATCATCGCGGTGCCTCAACGGCCCGACTTCTACAGCGACCTCGACCCGGCCCCCGCGTCATCGGCCTACGGCCCTGACACCTCGGGCAGTCTCATCATGCTGCGTGACGTCTACGATGAGAGTGCGATAGTGGCGTTGGGAACTGGATCCCCACCAGCCAGCCTCAGTGGAGTCTCGCTGCCCACCATCGCTGCCATGAGCGCCATGCTGCTCGGTCTGCTCGGCGCCGCCTTCCACCTAGGTCAAAGACTGGCTCCGGATGACGGCATGGTGGACCGGGACGAGCTTGAGTTGGAAGGCGCTGCTCTTGAGGCGGAACTTGTCCGGGTCGACTCCATCAGTGCCGACGAGGGCACAGGGATCACGGCCGAGGCGGCCGGCTGACGGTGTCCAGCACACTCGGAGATGCATCCAACTGATCGAACGTCATCTGACCTGGATCCTCCTCCGGCAGCTTCTCGCCGGCCGCCAGCCAAGCCCCCATATCTATGCTCGACGTCAGGTCCATGTTGCCTAGGTCGCGAGTGTAGCGGTAGACCATCGGCTGGTGGTCCTCGACCACCTGTTGCATGAATGCGTGTCGCACTATGCTGCCGCGACGCCTGAAGAAGGTGAATTCAACCGCAACGCCGACCAGAGAGGCGGTGTACAGGACGGCGAGCACTATCAGTGCGAATACCACGGGGTCGGAGGAGACGGAGGCACCACCACCGCTCATTATCTGCATCAACTGCCGGCCGAGCAGGAAGACGAGGCCGACTCCGACGATCGGTGCGACCCGGTCCTCGACGAACGATTCGAACGGCGTCAGTCGGCGTTTCGCCGTGTCGGCGAACACCAATGCGCCGCTTGTCGCAGCCGTGACTATCGATATCAGAGCGGCGAGGAATAGATAGATCAGCGCTGAGGCGAGGAAGATGACCCAGACGCTGGTCGGTAGATAGGCTGCGATGAGAAAGGCGAACAGACCGAGGAAGACGGTCACAGGAAGGCGGGAGATCGAGACGATCAGCGGGTCGACATCCTTCGCGCCGTAGTCGAGACTTGGGATCGCTATCACCTCCCAACGAGTCCAGTGGAGCAAGATGTTGAGTGAGGTGGAGAGCAGCCGCTTGTCGATCAACACCCACTCCATCAGACGCATCAGTGGAATCAGTGGCAGTGTCAGGGGGAAGGCGAGCAGACTCATCAGAGGCCAGAGAGCGAGACCGGGCAGCAGCAGGAAGTGGGCCGCGCCGAGAGGATACAACAGGCCAGTCTCGATCCGCGCCTGTCGGCGAGAGTCGATTCGCCATCGCCGCGCCTCACGGTCGAGCGCCTTGCGATATCGACGGAGTGGCTGACCGGCATCGAGCACCTGCTGCACCTTGGCACGATATTCCTCATGCTCCGGGTCGCTGCCGGTCCACGAATGCCACAGCAACGACACCGGCAAGGCCAACCAGAGCGGCACTGTCAGGATGACCAGCGCCCAGAGCAACGACTCCAATGCCATCGCCTGACAGGGGTGACCCCTCGGACATGAACGGTCCGGTCATCGAATCGATTCGCGTCGTGGCCGGTGTGAACCGGCTGGCCGACGGCCTTCCCGTCGGTTCACTCAGACTGGACGGATTCGTCGTACCGGGAAGCCACAGCCGCCCAGTCCACGACATTCCACCAGGCGTCTACGTAGTCGCCTCGGCCCGGGCCGTACTTCTTGTAATACGCGTGTTCCCAGACATCGAGCCCTAGGATGGCGGTGCAGTTGCCATCCATCATAGGATTGTCCTGATTCGCGGTCGAGGTGATGCAGAGTCCGTCGCCGACGACGCCCAGCCACGCCCAACCACTGCCGAACCGCGTCATCGCCGCCTGCTTGAGGGCAGCCTTGAACTCGTCGAAGGAACCGAACGCCGCATCGATGGCCGACGCCAGTGCGCCACTAGGCTCACCGCCGCCTTCAGGAGACATGATTTGCCAGAACATGCAGTGGTTCCACCAGCCGCCGCCGTTGTTCCGAACCGCGGCTATGTCGTTGTGGTAAGCCAGCAGCCCCTCTATGCTGACTCCTTCGAGCCCGTTCGCCTCCACCGCGGCGTTCAGATTACTGGTGTAGGCGCTGTGATGTCTGGTGTGGTGGATCTGCATCGTCAGAGCGTCGATGTGCGGCTCCAAGGCGTCGTATTCGTATGGCAGGTCAGGCAGTTCGAATCCCATGTCTCTCAACCGTCTGCGGTGAGGTGCATGACTTCAATACTCGTTCGGCTATCTCTGACAGACTTGGCAGCTCTCCGCCCTACG
>CAUZSY010000241.1:0-2557 GCA_963582725.1 Candidatus Thalassarchaeaceae archaeon | reverse complement strand
CGGTGTCGTGCAGGGATGGAGCCGGCACAACGAGGCAGTGGAGGAGACCTTCCGTGACCTCTGCCAAGCTGTCAGCAGTGGCGACTCGTATGCACTGTCTATCGGTGCCCATGTCGCTGCACAGAACGATGCGCCAAGTATCGAAGGAACCCGCATCCTCGGCTGCCGGATGCCGCTGTTCGACGAGACGCGAAGCCGATCGCCGCATCACAGAGACAGCGTCAGCCGGCGTCATCGGAGAAGGAGCGGATTCACCGAGGCCGGTCGGGTCAAGGTCGAGCAGAACCAGCGTGTGCAGACCAGCGGCACGATTCCGGAGAATCGTCTCGAAAGGCGATGTGGCGATGTGTTCACCATGTGGGTAGACGAGAGTGGTCTGGCGTCCGAAGCGGTACGACTGCAGACCGACAGCCCCGGTCACGAGGGTCGTCACAGAGATGCCGTGCACGACGTGACAGTCGAGACCCGCTTCCAGAGCTCGCAACTGCAGGTCGACGTGAGTCGTCGCTTGCAGCGGGTCGCCGATTATGAGAAGGGCGACCGTCTCCCTCGCCGCCAGCGCCAACAGTTCGTCCGGTGCCTCGACCGCCGATCGCATCCTACTGCTCCAACCACCGATGACCGAGTCCAACCGCTGCTGCTCGGCCGCCGGCAGCACCGAGGTGTACCCCTCCAGGAATCGATGCGTGCAGGATCGCGCGGCAGCGACAGCCTCGACGCTCATCATATCGAGGTCGCCGGGACCGAGTCCTATCAGCCAGAGGCCAGCCCTATCATCGGTCATCTCGGTACGCACCTCGGTCGAGCCGTCATCGTGAAGCGAGTCAGGATGCTCGCACCGTCGAGGGTCATGCGTCATTTGAGCGTGCCGAGGTCAGAAACCGAACGCTGGCGTCTCGCCCTTCGCGACGCTTCACTGTTGCGGCTGGACGCCTCGGTCATCGGTCAGGGCGACCACCGTCTCATTCCTCTGTCGGACTCGGCACCCGACCCACTGCCCTCGCCGTTCGACGCCTTCGAGGTGGTGAGAAGAGAGGCCTCGATCAGGGTCGTGCAATTGGATTGGCGCGAGCATCTCCGGCATCGGGTCGGCGATGCGATCTATTCCGAGCATCTGGATGCATGGCCGTCCGCGCACGAGCAGATGGGCGACCTGATCATCATCAGGCTGCTCGATCACAGTGTCGAAGGATTCGCCGCCGACATCGCCTGCGGCTTGCTGATGAGCATGCCGAGGATGCGCCTCGCGGTGCGCGATGACGGGGTCGTCGGCGACTTCCGGGTCAGGCGATTGACCCCGTTGGCGGTACGCGACGAGCGAGGTGTGCGGCCGGTCGAGGGGGAGGGTCATTCGACTCGAACCGTGATCCGTGAACACGGCGCAAGCGTGATCGTCGATCCGGGCCGTGCCTATTTCTCGACCAAGTTGTCAGGTGAGCGCGGCAGCACCGTCGAGGCGGCGCTACGACTGCGCTCACGGCTCGGCCGGCCTCTGAGCGTCTGCGATCCGTACTGCGGCGTCGGTCCGGCGCTGGTCCATCTTCTGCGAACCCCCGGTCTCGTCTCGTCGCTGCTGGCGAGCGATCTGAATCCGAAGGCGATGCCACTGCTTAGGGAGAATCTCGAATCCTGCGGGGTCGACGCATCGGATCTGACGGCCGACGCTGTGATTCGACCAGCCTCAGTCGAGCAGCACCCCGACCAGAACGCCGGCCATCGCCCAGAGGGCCCAGTGGTGAGGTTGCTGGCCGGTGTCGTCGACGCCCGACAGCTCGCCGATTCACCGGCTCTATGTGGGGTTTGGGACCTGCTGCTGGTCAATCTTCCACACGACGCTCTGCGACACCTGCCGCTGCTGCTCCCGCTACTGCGCCGAGACGGTCCGGCGATGATTCGTGGCTGGACCATCCTCGATGATGACGAGATCGCCGGCGTCGGCAGCCAGCTGGCCGAGATGTTACCGCGACTCGATGTGGAGATGATGCGCGGCGAACTGATCGAATCGCGAAAGAGCTACTCCTCGAATAGATCGCTATGCCGCTTCGAGGCGTGGTTGGCCGCTGAGTGAATCGAGGGCCGGTCGGGAGCGTGGCGCAGTCGCCTCGTGATGAGAATCGCCGCTTCGTTCAGCCGCCGCACGGCGGGTTGTTCGAGGATTGGCGCCCCGACCGGGATTTGAACCCGGGTCGCAGCCTCGACAGGGCTGCATGATAGGCCACTACACCATCAGGGCAGGGTTCTGCGCGAAAGCCAACCGGTATTTAACCGGCATGACCGTCCCGAGTTCGATAGCATGACCGATGACGCCAGCCCAGCCGATGTGACGGCCGAATCCACGGCCGACGAAGCGGTGGACGAGGCGAGCAGCGCGGCGGTGGCAGGAGCACCGACCATTGCCACCCCGCCTCCGATGCCCCCTACCATCGGTTCGTCCGGCGGCGGTCCCGGCGGTCCCGGCGGCAGGGCGAGCACGGGCTCTCCGAGCATGTTCGGCTCGACTCACAACCCGGGCGGTCAGCGAGCTGCCGTCGCCGCACCCACCGGTCCCACCGTAGCG
>CAUZSY010000240.1:0-2587 GCA_963582725.1 Candidatus Thalassarchaeaceae archaeon | reverse complement strand
GTCACCTAGAGTGATGTGAATCCTCTCATCTCCACCGATCTCCTCTCTGCGGGTCGCGTCGTGAACGAATCTGCCGCCTACACGGTGGTACGAGCACATGACGGGGGTCTTCGACACCGACAGTGGTATGTCCTCTCCGACATCGAATCGCTCGCCGGGCAGAGTGGCATTGCGCAGCGCGACGATGCCAGCTGTGGCGAAAGCGTCGAACAGGTTACCATCATCACTGACGGCGAAAAGGTCGAGGAGCACCTGCCATGCCTTCTCACCGGGCAGGATGCACAGGCCCGCCATGTCAAGGCAGCCGGATTCCCTGATTCCGCGATCGACGACTCGTCCGAGTTCGATGGCCTCTTCGCTGGGAGGACCGGCCTCCCAGTGGCGGCCGCAGACGGGTCTGACCTCGGCGGTGGTCATGAAGCCACCAGACGAAGGACGATCCGGGTAAGGTGTCATGATCTGGAACTTGATGCCTGCGTAAACGATGGTGTCACCCATCCTGACCATGGCTGAGCCTTCGGCACGAGGCAGGACATCGACCTCGATGTTCAGGTCTCTAGGCTCGAATCGACCTCGACCATCGAGTCTCTCATCGCCGTCAGCGAGAGTCGCCAGATGATCCCGCAACAACTTCGGCACAGGAGGGGCTGCCATCAGACCCCACCTCCATGACTCTTCGTCAACGCATCGACCATGAGATCGTGTATCTCAGCGGCCGCCGCCATGTTGTAATCCCACGCTTCCTGGAACTCTTCTTGCGACAGGTCTCCGTCCATCTGCAGGAAGACCAGATCTCCGCTGTTAGGCAGGATGCCCATCGGTAGGTCTGCTTCACCGTGGTTGTCCTCTTCCTTGTTCAAGTCACAAACGACGACATCATTGATCTTGCCACTGGCGATACTGATGACCATGTCAGTCATCGGGATTCCGGCATCGGCGAGAGCCAGACTCGCCGCGTTGATTCCTGCACAGCGGGTACCGGCTTCGGCGGTCAACACCTCGATTTCGACGCGGATCTTGCTGCGCGGGTAGAGTTCAGTCAGAACCACGCTCTCGAGAGCGTCCTTAGTCACTTTGCCGATCTCTCGACTGCGGCGGTTGAATCCGGGGCGCATCCTGTCTGTGGTGCTGAAAGGAGCCATGTTGTAGCGGACATCGAGCACCGCTCGGTCCTGTTTCTGAATCTTCCTTGGATGGGCTTCCATAGGACCATACACCGCTGCCACGACATCATTGGTGCCCCACCGGATTCTCGCCGAACCATCGGCCACCGGAATGACTCCAACTTCGAACGTCATCGGTCTGACATCTCCTGCGCCTCGACCATCGACCCGCTTTCCATCCTCATCGATCATCTGAATGTCACCTTCGCCCCCCATCATTCATCACCTGCCCCAGACAGCCCTTCGATGAGAGCATCGAGTCGTGCGCCAGTGGCGCCATCACAGACACATCTCAGGAATTCTCGTACGGCACGTTGACCGTTCGGAGGTCCGTCGACCCATATCCTGCCGTTCGCAGCGACTATGATCCTGCAGTCGGTCGCCAGTTTCAGTCGCTTGCAGCGATCGGTGGTTCCGAAGGTCAGGTCGACCAGATGTGGTGGAATTGATTCGACTATTCCTGACTGAATCTTCCGGAGGCCCAGTCCTTTCATCGTGACAACACAGGCGTGCGTCTCTTCGACTTCCTGGATTCGACAGAGGATGCTCTCACCGACATCGATGACCTGCCTGGTACCTCCGAATTCAGATTTCATAGGACCTAGAGACATCGGCAGAAGCGCGTTGAATGGTCCGTCTATGTCGACGAACCAGAGGTTGTTGCGAACCGACTCCACCACGCCGATGATCAGATCACTGGGCCTCGGAGTGTATCTCGAATAGTACGGCTCAACCCTTATCGTGCTGCCGTTCTGCCGGACGACACCAGCATTTGTCGATATCAACCCCTCCTCTGTCACCAACACCCCGTGTCCCGCTATTCGGTCTCCTACCGGGCCGAGGGACTGGCCTGGGGTAACAAGGACAGAGTCCGGTCCATCGCGCTCCTGCTCAGCGCTGCTCTCACTCATTCTCTTTATCTCCGAGCGCGCCGACCAGCCACCCCTTCATAACCGTTCACACACCCGCGAGGCATCGTCCAGCGACTGATGGGAGGCGAGCGCCAAGGTAGACGCTCGATAGATGTCGACTTCTGGGTCAAAGGCTCTCAGACAGCACTTTCACCTCGAGGTCAGGCGCTCGCCGTGCGACTCTGCTGATGAAGTCATTGCGCATACCGGAAGGCACCTCGACCACGCAGGCCCAGTCACCGTTGGCCAGCCACTCTTCTCCTACCATGTGTTCTCTTACCTCCTGCAGGACGCCCCCATAACACTTGCCGGGAATTCGGAATGCCAGCCGAGCGGTTGCGAACTTCAATGGGATCAACGGTCTGATAGCTGCTACCGCATCCTTGACCTGCCGTTCTACCGACAGGAACGGATCGATCGAGAATCGGGCCTCATCCAAGGCGCTCTCGATCCGTTTAGGAGGATGCGGCATCTTGCTCTTCGGATGAATCGCCTGCGATGCTATGCTGTGAA
>CAUZSY010000239.1:0-2608 GCA_963582725.1 Candidatus Thalassarchaeaceae archaeon | reverse complement strand
GCTCCTACAGGGAGGTGCCGCCTCGGTTGCAGGGCACCATAGAGATGTTCACCTTCATCTGGGTGCCCATCGTGCTGGTCGGTGCCGTGCTGATCGGCTTCTTCCAGGGTTCGCTCTCCACAACACTGCTCCTCTGGGTCGTCGCCTGCCCCTGCGCCCTGCTGCTCGCAGCCCCCATCCCACACGCCATCTCCCTCTCGGTGGCCTCGTCCCGCGGCGTCGTCGCGCGTGGTGGCGACGTGCTGGAGAAGATGGCAAGGATCGACCTGGCGCTGCTCGACAAGACCGGCACACTGACCAGTGGCCGGCCGCGTCTCGATTCGATCGTCGTCGCCGGCGTCGACGAGGAGCGGGCGCTCAGGCTGGCCGCCGGTCTCGAGCAGCGGTCGAACCATCCGTACGCGGAGGTCATCCTGACCGAGGCGAGCGACCGCGGCCTCTCACCTGTGCGAATCACGTCCCTGGCCGATGGCGAGGCGGGTGTGTCCGGCACCTTGCGCGGAGCCGAAATCCGGCTCGGCCGGTCCGACTGGTTGACCGAGTCTGGCGTCACCACCCCCGACTCGCTGCAGAGCGCCCTCGCCGCAGCTCGGACCGCCGGCGCAGGCGCTTCGATGCTGAGCGAAGACGGTACGGCCATCGCCCTGTTCCACTTCGTCCACGACGATGTCCGGCCCGGTGCGCTCGAACTGGTGACGGCACTGCGCGAGCGCGGCGTCGAGGTCGAACTGCTGAGCGGCGATGAACAGGCGGCGGTCGAGCGGTTCGGTGCCGGCCTAGGGATACCCATCGAAGCGTGCCGAGGCGGCGTCACTCCGGAGCAGAAGGCGTCGTGGATCGAGAGCCGCACGGTGACCAGACGCACCCTGATGGCCGGCGACGGCTTCAACGACGCCGCCGCCTTGGCCTTGGCCGACGTCGGCATCGCGGTCGGCAGTGGCGACCAGATCAATCTCGACGCCGCCGACGTGCTGATCCCCGGCGACGACCCGCGCGCCATCGATGCGCTGCTCGACATCGCTCGCCGTGCCAGATGGCTGGTCATCGCCAACATCGCGCTGTCGATGGTGCTGACCCTGACGCTGGTCGCCCTGGTCGTCTCTGGCTATCGCATCAGCATCGCCGCTGGCGTGCTGCTGCACGAGGCGAGCGCCCTGCTGGTCATACTCAACGGCATGTGGATCGGCGGCACGATGTCAGAGCGTCTCGGCACGCTTCGAGGCATCTTCGCCGACGTCGGCCGGGACTTCGTCGAGGCTGTCCAGATGCTGATCGGTCGCGATCCGACGCCGGCGACCGATTGAAATACGCGCCGAGCCGACAGTCGACCGGGCAACGCCTCGGAAGTGTCGTCGATGAGTGAAGAACCACCGACCTCGATAGAGTCACGCATCACCCCGCCGGCCGTCGACTGTCCGAACTGCGAGCATCTGCTGCCGTCCGACCTCGGCCAGATCGAATGCGCCGTCTGCCGAGCCGTGGTCGGCGTCGACCACGAACAGACCAGAAAGTCGTGGCGAGCCGAGAAGGTGCCCTGCCCGGCCTGCAGCGCCATCCTAGTCGCCGGCACCGACGAGCGGCCGACGCCGCTCCGCTGCTCCGTCTGCAAGCACGACTTCACGCTGGCGGCGATGACCGTCAAGGTCGAGATCGGCTGCCCTGCCTGCGAGCGACGACTGCGAATAAAGCAGCGGCCGGGGTCGCGGCAACTGACCTGTCCGGCCTGTGACGAGCGATTCAAGGTGACGTTCTGACCGACTCCCACCCGCTTGCCACCACACACCTACGACGCGCCGAACACCTCTCCGGGATGCACCACTGAAGACACCGGCAGTCAGATCATGGATACACGCATACAATACCACGGAGATGCCCGAAAACCGTCCTACGGAGCCCGCTATGGGTGGCCGATAATCGACTCCACAGGTTGAACCGGACCGGCGTCAGTTATGTATCATGAGAGTCGGAACGCCCTCGGGGATGGGAGCCCATGAGTGAGAGCAAGCCCTCTCGTGGAGAGCGGAGCCGCAAGGCCGCATCGACTCTATCCGAGCTTCGCAGCCAGCATCTCGGGGGCGCTTCCAAGTCGCTCGAACAGACCTTCGACGCGACCACTTCACTAGCCGCCGAAGGCGACGTCCGAAGCCGTATCCAGCGCGAGCGGAGGTTCCGTCTGCAGGAGCAGTCCGAGCGGATCTCCGGCATGAAGAGCGCGATGCGGAAAGCGAACGAGATCATCTCGGATGAGGAGATCCAGCGCATCGAGGCCGACCTGCGAACCGACATGGAGCAGGACATCGAGCGATTGGAGCGGCAGGCACTGGAGCGCGAGGAAGCCGCTCTGCGCAAGGAGATGGGGCTGCGGCTGGATCGCGAGCAGGATCGTCTGAAGGATCAGTTGGGACTGGAGCGCGAACGCCGTGTCGAGGGCAGTCGGCAGCAGATACGAGATCGGCTGAAGGGCGAGCTGGACAATGAGTTTGATCGCCGTCGCGCCTTTCTTGAAGAGCGGCTGAAGATTGAGGCCGATCAGGCGTTCCAGTCGCAGGTGCGCGACATCGAGCGCGACCTGCGTTCCGAGATGGAGACTCATCTCGAGCAGGAGGAG
>CAUZSY010000238.1:0-2628 GCA_963582725.1 Candidatus Thalassarchaeaceae archaeon | reverse complement strand
GTCTCCGCCGACCGCCTCGGAGAGGGTCTCGGTGATCTCGTTCAGCGAGCGCGCTACGCCGGTGCATACGTTGAGAGCGCGTCCGGACGCCGGGCTCGCTTCGCCATGAACAAGAAGTTCTGCGGCGGCGAGCGCGAAGGCGCGGGCGATGTCCGAGACATGCACGAAATCTCTCGTCTGACCACCGTCGCCGTGCACCGTCAGAGGTGATCCCCTGGCCAGCCGGTCGGTGAAGATGGTCAGCACGCCGGAGTACGGAGAATCGGCTGGCTGGCCCGGTCCGTAGACATTGAACAGACGCAGCGCGCAGGTCGGCTGGGGCAGGACGAGAAGGTCGGCCTCGGCGTTCTTCTTCGCCTCGCCATAGGCGGATATCGGTGCGATCGGGTGCGATTCGGAGATGGTCGGCGTCGTCGGGACTCCATACAGAGCGGCGGTCGAAGCGTGCACGACCGGAATCTGCAGAGCGCCGGCGTCGCGGAACAATTCGACCGCTGCGAGATGATTGACGAGAGCGTTTCGCTCAGGCTCCGCCTCACAGCGAGGAACCGAAGCCATCGCCGCCAGATGGATGACCGCATCGACGTCGTCCAGGGCATCGGCACGACACAGCGGCTCCTCGATGCCGCCGATTCGCAGGTCGACATCGGGGTGCAGAGAATCTGCGGTGCTGTTCGACAAATCGTCGAGGATGCGGACCGAGGCGCCGGCGCCGAGCAGCGTCCGCGTCAGGTGCCGGCCGATGAAGCCGGCGCCACCGGTGACCAGCACGAGACTGCCATCAAGGTCGTCGAGCACGACCGCGATGGTGGCGGGCTCTTCCACTTAGCCCCTTCACTCACTCATCTGATGAGGTCCAGTTCGGCACCGTCTCGTCGAAAACAGGCCTCGGCAGCCGACCCGCGATGTTCGAAGCGGCGGATAGGAGGCGGCGAGAGAGGACGACGCTGTCACCACACCCGTAATCAACAGCGGCTGACTAGCCGACTCGATGAGACCGGACGGCGACCGCCTGCCGGTATCCCTGCTCGGTGCGAGCGGCATCGTCGGCCAGCGATTCATCCAGCGCTTGACCGAACACCCTTGGTTCGAGATGGTCGCAGTCGCCGGCTCCGAGCGGACCGTCGGCCGGTCGGTACGGTCGAATCCATGGCTGCTCGATGAGCCGGCGCCGGAGGTTCCTGACCTGACCGTGCTGCCGATGCTGACTGACCGCCTCATCGAGCGATTCACGGAGTCAGGCGTTCGCATAGTCTTCAGCGCCCTCCCCTCAGACATCGCCCGAACCGTCGAGCCGGTGCTCGCGTCAGCCGGATTAGCGGTGCTGTCGAACGCCTCAGCACACCGGCATTCGGCCGATGTTCCACTCGTCATCGCCGACCTGAATCCGCACCACCTGCTGATCCTCAGGACGACGGAGGGCGCCCCCGAACGCGGCTACATCGCCTGTTCGACCAATTGCACCGTGGTGCCCATCGCACTGCCGCTGAAACCCCTGTGGGACATGCTCGGCTTCTCAGCCGTACGGGTCAGGACCGAACAGGCGCTGTCGGGCGGCGGAAGAAGGCTGCTGGAATCCGCCGAGGCCGCAGACGAGGTGCCGTCGAGTATACCCGGTGAGGCGGAGAAGGTGACGGCCGAACTCCGGCGAGTCCTCGGCCGAGCGACCGCCGACGGCAACAATCCTGCGAACATCGAGGTCGAGGTGGAATGCCGACGGGTGATGCGTCGGCACGGTCATCTCGTGCACGTCGAGGTTGAACTCGACCGAATGGTGGCGCTCGAAGAACTGCTCGAGTGGTGGTCAGGACCGACGCCGCGGGCCCAGACCCTCGGCCTGCCATCGGCGCCGGACCCGCCGCTGCGCTTCATCGAACGGCCGCTACAGCCGGACAGCGACCGCTGGGCCGGCGCCAGACCACGTCGAGACGAGTCGGATGATCCGGACCCGGCGACTGACCTGCAGGCCGGGATGGCGGTGACGATATCCTCGATCGAAGTGGACGGATCGACCCTGCGGTTCAGCGCTCTGGCTGACAACACGCTCAGAGGCGCCGCAGGCGGTTGCGTGCTTCTGGCCGAGATGCTGCACGCCGAGGGGCTTCTGCCCGAGGTGGGCCGAGGCGACTGAATCGCTATATCACCCGGCTGTCGGTCACTGCATCGATGGCAACGACCCAGACCATGCGTGGAACGCTCGATCTGATGGCTGGCACCGTCCCGACCAGCACCGTCGGCTGGACGGAACACCCCCGCACCAACGCGCTGATGCTGCTGCCTCGGAACGAACGACCCCGGTACGAGTCGCATCCGGCCACCATCAGCATAGCTCGACCCGCCTGGTCGATGTTCTACCGGCCGAGGGACGAGGCGGCCGAGATGCATTCGATCGGTCTCGACGCGCGCGCGGTCTCGTTCCACTTCCTCGACATCGCGATGGAGGATCTCGGGCGCTGGGTCGGGCCACTGATCAGCGACGGATGGCAGCGATCCGAGGTGACGATAACCGCTGCTTCGGGCGCACTCTTCGATGACGATATCTGGGTGTGCTTCCACCATCCGGAGGTCGCCGCTCCCACCAGACTGCCTCTGAGCTGCTCGCCGAGGACGATAGACGCGAAGTGCTTC
>CAUZSY010000237.1:0-2630 GCA_963582725.1 Candidatus Thalassarchaeaceae archaeon | reverse complement strand
CACAGCGCGCTCGGCAACCCACATCGCGACATCGCCGGCGAACAGTTTCGCCATGCTCGCCTCCTTGCTGTGCCTCGACCCGCCGTGCTGGTAGTGCTGCTCCTTCGTCCACGCCGCCTTGTAGACCATCAGTCTGGCTGCTTCGATCTGGGTCGCCATGTCGGCCAGATACGCTGTGATCATCTGGTGGCTGGCGATGACGACGCCGAACGCCTCGCGCTCATGCGCGTACTTCAGCGCCGACTCGTAGGCGCCCTGGGCGATGCCTAGCGCCTGTGACGCTATGCCGATACGAGAATTGTCGAGCGCGTTCATCGCTATCGGAAATCCCTTGCCGACCTCGCCGAGCACGTTACCGGCGGGAACCATGCAGTTCTCCAGCACCAATGTGCAGGTGTCGCTGCTGCGGATGCCCAGCTTGTCCTCCTTCTTGCCGACGGCGAAACCGTCGAATTTCTTCTCGATGATGAACGCCGTCGTGCCGCCGTGCCGCCGCTCAAGTGGCTGCCGTCATCGCTCAGCTTCGCCTTGCACGACATGGCTGCCGCGTCGGTGCCGGCGCCGGCCTCTGAGAGAGAATAAGCACCGATCTTGTCGGCCGCGAGCATCGGCAGGTACTTCGCCATCTGTTCATCACTGCCGTGCAGCGTGATGGTCTTGCAGCAGAGGCCGACATGGACGGCGTAGAAGACCGAAAAGGACGGGTCGACCCGCGCCAACTCCTCGATTATGATCGCCTCGCTGACATCGTCGACCGGATTGCCGCCGTACTGCTCCGGAATCGTGATGCTCTGCAAGCCGTAATCGCAGAACTGGCGCCACTCTTCAATCGGTGGCTGCTGGGCCTTGTCCCGGGTCAGGCAGGTCGGTCCGAGAACATCTTCTGCGAAGTCCCTGACCATCTCTCGGATCATGCTCTGCTCTTCCGTCTCCGCGAACTGCATGTCACTCGGCCGACCCAGTCGCGCCTCGTTTGTCAATCCGTCGTCGCAGCATGCTGTGACCGAGCGACGGGCAGCAGACCTGGCGTCGGCCGAGCGCTCGGCCGGCCGATCGTCGCGCAGCATACCGGTCCGCTGTTCTCGCGATTCCGATGTGCTGAAGTGCAATGTCTGACTCGACCAACGTCCTGAAATGCAGTGAAATGGCGCGGTGGGAGGGGTTATTTCGTAGTGTGATGGCGGCGATTTCTGGGCGAATGGTTGAAATGGATGATTGAAGGCGCGCCTCGCTGAGGGAGCGGAATGGAGGCCGAGGAGTCGGAGTTCGGAATCGCGATTGACAGAAAGTACACTACCACTCACCTATGGCTGCAACTGATAGACCAGGACAAGGAGAAGGAGGAGTTCACCTTCAAGGTAGGCATCTCGGATTTCGCCAGAATCGAGTACGGTGAGATTCTCCGAGTCACCCTGCCTCATATCGATGACGGCGACTTCGACTCCGGCGAGGGCGATGAACTGGTGATCGCCGCCAACGAACTCGGTCTCGACGACCTGATAGTGACGATCAGGTTCGCGAATGACACCCTGACCATTCAAGCGCCGTTCGCCTGCGAGATAATGGAGTTGAACGGCGACGTGGAGGCGCATCCCGAACTGGTCAACGATGACGCGTACGGGGACGGTTGGCTGCTGATCGTCAAACCGCATCAGTACGATGAGGAATCATATCTGGAACCCGACGAGTACATCCAGTTGCTGGAAGACTACTGAGCAGCCGTGCGCCCTCACGGCCAGGTGACCTGCGGCCAGTCAGCCGGTTCGCTGTCGCGCCAGTCAAATGACTGCAACTGTGCGAGCACCGCTGCATGATCCGGCAGATCAGATTCGATCTGACGCCGGTGCAGCCATGACTTCAGACGACCGAGTCGTACTCCCGGCGTCAGACCTGTGGCTGCCGCCAACCTCACTCCGTCGACCAGCGGCGCATCGGAGGCGCTGAGAGGCGGTAACTCGGTCAGCGCCGCATGCAGGACATGCGCACCGGCAGGATCGGCACCGGCCATCGCCAGGAGATGCGGCCCGAGCAGACCGGCCATGGTGCTCCTGAACAACCTCATCTGGCCGATGTCGTCGTGATCCGGTGCTCTTCGAAGCGTCTCGTGCAGCCGTAGCGTCGAGCGCTGGATCGCTCTCGGAGCGGCCAGACGCCGGAGCAGCAAATCGACGTCCTCGGCTTGCAGGGTGGCGGTCAGGGCAGCCAACCGGGCTACCAGTACGTCCCTGCCGCTCTCGATGCCGAACGAGGCGGGGTCGGTGTCGCAGACGGCGACTGATGAGACATCGACATGGATGATCCGCGCCAACAGGCCGTCCGAGTGCATCAGTCCGAGCACAGTGGCCGCGTGCTGACCGACGATGATCGTTCTCAGCTCCTTCCAGATTCTCTCCTTCGAAACGTTGTCGATGCAATCCTGCTCGCTGATCAAGGCCGCTGCGAGGCTCGGGTCCGCGGTCAGAACGCCGCGCTTACCCGCATCCAGGAAGCGGTAGACGCGCATGATTCGCAATCCGTCCTCGCGGAGTCGGTCGGAGGCGACGCCGACAGCTTTCACCACACCTTCCATCAGGTCGGATCGACCTTTGAACGGGTCGTGCAGAGTACGGCGTGCGACATCTATGGCCATG
>CAUZSY010000236.1:0-2657 GCA_963582725.1 Candidatus Thalassarchaeaceae archaeon | reverse complement strand
CAAGGAGAAGGGCATCAAGGACGCTGAGCGAGATCAACGCGTCTACGTCGCTGGACAGGAAGCGCTGTCGGTCCGAGGTGAGAACGAGGCGAGGGCAGACATCGCAGCCTCGAATGCAGACCTTGCAGAACAGGAGGCTGCTGCGCACATGCGGTCAGAGGTCGCCAAGCGAGCCGCCGAGGCCGACATCCAGGACGCCCAGTACATCGCTGAGGACAAGCGCCTCAGGGCGGATGAGATAGTCAAGGAGACGATCACCAAAGAGCAGATCGTGATCGCCGCGGATGCCGAGGCCGAGCGCCTGCGCCGTATCGCCGGAGGCGAGGCGGATGCGATTCTGGCGCGCTACGAAGCCGAAGCGTCGGGTGTCCGTCAAGTGCTAGAGGCGAAGGCGGATGGTTACAAGAAGCTGGTCGAGGCCACGAACGGCGACCCAAAGGCTGCATCGACCCTGCTGATGGTCGAGAAGATCGAATCGATGGTAGCGGCTCAGGTCGAAGCCATCCGGAACCTGAAGATCGACAAGATCACAGTATGGGACGGCGGTGGTGGCGATGGCGACGGCTCCGCGACCTCGAACTTCGTGTCGAGTCTCGTGCACAGCCTGCCGCCGATGCACGATGTCGCCAAGATGGCCGGCGTCGAGCTACCCGACTACCTCGGCACGATGACAGAGGATGCATCCTCGGCCACGACCGAGTGACGACCGACCGGCTGGCCGACCACGGCGATTGCGACTGGTGGCAGTGGTTCGTTCATCGCCATCAAAGTTCGATATCACGTCAGGTCCGAGTAGCATGACTGAATAACCACCATTCACCGCACGCAGCCGATGACGGTCGAGCGAGTGGTGATAGTCGGCGGCGCGCGGACTCCGTTCTGCGAATGGCTCGGCGGCAAGCGCGGCGACGGCCAGAGGGGTGGACTGCTCGCGGAGGTCACAGCCGAGGACCTCGGGGCGACTGCCATCAGAGGCGCTTTGGAAAAGAGCGGCACCTCGCCGGAGAGCGTCGACCATGTCGTCATGGGTCACGCCCTTCAGACCTCGGATCAGGCGATATTCGGCAGTCGGCATGCGGGACTGGCGGCTGGCATCCCAGAGCAAGTGCCGATGCTCACACTTTCCCGCATATGCGGCAGCGGCGCCCAATCGATAGTCACCGGCGCCCAGATGATCATTCTCGGAGAGGCCGAGGTCGTCGTTGCAGGTGGCATGGAGAACCTCAGTCAGGCACCGCACGTGCTGCGCGGAATGCGAGAGAGGTACAGGCTCGGACGACCGCCTCAGGCTGGCGAGGAGATCGCCGTCGACATGGAGGACTATCTGTTCACCAATTTGCTCGACGGCATGTGCGGGAAGTTCATGGCTCAGACCTCGGACGAACTTTGCTCCCGCAATGGAGTGACGCGCCAGCAGACCGATGAGTTCGCTGCGCTGAGTCACCAGCGGACGGAGGCGAGCATCGATTCCGGCGTCTGGGCCAAAGAGATCGTCGAGGTCGAGACACCGACCGGGACCGTTGGCGCGGCCGACGAGGACCATGTGGTGCGCGGCACTACCGTCGCCTCGCTCGCCGAACTGCGAACGGCGTTCGGTCCGGACAGCTTGGTGACCGCCGGCAACGCCTCGGGAGTCGTCGACGGAGCGGCGGCCGTCGTCATCAAGTCGGCCTCCAGGGCCGAGGCGGACGGCGACGAGCCACTGGCTCGCATCGTTTCCTGGGGCATCGTCGGGCTGGAACCCGCCATCATGGCGTATGGTCCGGTGCCATCGAGCCGCATGGCGCTGGAGAAGGCCGGACTGACTGTTCAGGACATCGACCGATGGGAGATCAACGAGGCGTTCGCCGGCCAGGCAGTCGCCTGCATCGAGGAACTCGGCCTCGATATCGCCTCGGTAAATGTCAACGGCGGTGCGGTCGGCCTCGGCCACCCTCTGGCTGCGACCGGTACCCGGCTGGTGCTCACCCTGGCCCACGAACTTCGACGCTCAGCTGGCCGCTACGGCGTCGCGACCGCCTGCATCGGCGGCGGACAGGGCATCGCCGTCATCATAGAAGCGATCTGAAAGTGTGGTGGTCGATCTGAACATCTTGCTCATCATCCTGCTGTTGCTGTTCGTCGTGTTGATATTCAGTCCGATAGGACTCGGCGGCGGGTTGCTCTATGTCCCCATCCTCCACTACATCGCAGGACTCTCCTACGGTGCATCGATTCTCGGCTCGCTCGGCCTGGTCTTCTCGGTCGCGTTCGGCAGCGGTCTAGCACACAACAAGAGTCAGATGGCTGACATGGAGTTGGTCAAGAAGGCTATCGTCACAGCCATTCCCTTCGGCATCATCGGAGCACTGACCTCTCTCTATGTCATCGACAAGGTAAGTGAGGATATGGTGAAGACATTCGCTCTGGTGATCAGCGCTTGGATTCTGTATGAGACTGTCAAGCGGAATTGGAATGGGCATTCGGAAGAATCAACCATCTCCGAATTCAATAGATCGGTCTATCTCACGGGGACGGGTTTCGGTGGTTTCTCTTGTGGATTCCTAGGTATAGGTGGAGGTGGCATCTACGTCACGATGAATCGCGGCTGGGGTGGGCTGGGTGTTCGAGAAGCAGCTGGGACCTCGTTCCTGATCGCCGCATTCGTCGAACCGATC
>CAUZSY010000235.1:0-2664 GCA_963582725.1 Candidatus Thalassarchaeaceae archaeon | reverse complement strand
TGTCGTCGATGAACCCCCGCATGTATTCGGGAAGTTCTCCGTTGACGAACACGACATCCTTCACCTCATCGAGTTGCATCAGCGCGTAGTAGATCTGCATCGACGTCATCGGGGTGGCGCTGCATCCGGTGCATCCACCCTCGAGGGAGATGCTGATGATGCCATCATCCGTGCTCATCACGTTCACCACGCCGTCATGCGCGTCGAGAATCGCCTGCACAGGCCCCACAGAGTCGAGAATCTTCTGCCGGTCCACTTCGGCCATGTGTTCCTCCCCCTCCTGCCGTGCCCGCCGTGCGCTTTCAACCATCGCTCAACCTATGACTACCAACCTGCTCTCGCTCACCATGGGTGACGCGCCGCTGGTGCTGCTGCTTGATTTGCTGGCGGAGCGCGCCGAGTTCGGTCATGGAGGCAACCTAGAGGTTGTTCGACCGCTGGCCGCCGGTGCGGGTCGAGTCGAGGTGTGGCTGCTCACGCCGCAGTACCAATCTCGATTGAGCGGCCGTCTGGCTTCAACGTCAGTCAGTCAGGGCAAGCCGCATGAACTCGATGAGCACGATGTACCTCGATGGGATGACGATTTCCCTTTCTGGTCGGAGCACGTTGAGGTGCTCGAGGAAGGGGAGGTCCATCTCCGCCGCGTCGCGCTTCCTGAAGCCGATGACGCAGAATTGGAGAACTGGCTGCTCGCGGCTGCTGTGGATGCGGTGGTATGCACGGGGAGTCGGCGCAACGTGTCGATGTGGGAGCCGTGGATGGATGGGGCCGCTGCGCTGATGCGCGCCGCGGTCGGTGCTGGCATTCCGACTCTTGGGATATGCTTCGGTCACCAGTTGCTGAGTGTTGCACTCGGTGGCAAGGTCAGTCGTGCTGAAAGCCGCACGGACGTGGTGGAGGATCTCGAACTGACGGACGCAGGGTCATCCGACGAGTTGTTCACGGGCATGGAGGCACCCGTCGGCCTGTTCACCCATCAGGACCACGTGGTCGGCCTGCCGGACATGACACCCGAATGCTCCTGTGTGCTGCTCGCCTCGGCACAGCACAACGAACTCGCCGCCTTTCGCGTGCATGGCGCATCCGGACCGCTGCCGGTCTGGGGCATCCAGTTCCATCCCGAGGCGGCGAAGCACCGCATCGCCCGCTCTATGCTGCTCGGGCACATCAGCCCAGAGGAGGCGGAGTCGTTCGAGCGTGAGCATGATGGTGCGGCCATCCTTGCCAACTTCGCAGATGTTGTGCTATCGGTGAGAGAGCGCAAGCCCTTGTGAGCAGGAGTGGCCAACTTCGCCATTGGCAATGCTCAAGTGAGGAACGCGGGTCGCCGCGCCCAACGGTGGGGAAATGGACGCAGAAACGATGACAATGATCGGCCAGGCGGCGGTGGGAACCGCGTTCGTCGGGCTGCTGATCGCATTCGGAATCTATCGCAAGGTCAACTCGGTCGAGATCGACAACGAAACCGTCGCTGACATCACACGGCAGATCCAGGAAGGCGCGATGGCCTTCCTGAAGGCGGAGTACAGGATGTTGGCGGTGTTCATCGCCGTGGTCGCTGCACTGCTCTACGCAGGTGGCTCGTACGGTCTCGGCTGGCAGGTCGCCGTCGCCTTCCTCATCGGCGCCTCGTGCAGCGTCGCCGCCGGCTTCTCAGGCATGCGTGCAGCCACTTCGGCCAACGGAAGAACCGCGATGGCCGCCGCCGAGGGCGGACAACCGGCTGCGCTGCTGACAGCCTACAACGGAGGCGCCGTCATGGGCCTCGCCGTCGGTGGTCTGGGCCTGCTCGGCATCTCGGCGATGTACCTCTGGCTCGGCGACGACCTCGACTCGGTCGGCTACATCGCCGGCTTCGGAATGGGCGCGAGCAGCATCGCGCTGTTCGCTCGCGTGGGTGGAGGCATCTTCACCAAGGCGGCGGACGTCGGTGCTGACCTGGTCGGCAAGATCGAGGCCGGCATCCCTGAGGACGACCCGCGCAACCCCGGCGTGATCGCGGACAACGTGGGTGACAACGTCGGCGACGTGGCCGGCATGGGAGCGGACATCTTCGAGTCGTTCGTCGGTTCGATGATCGCCGCCATGGTCATCGCTGCAGCCTCGAGTGAACTGCTCGGCGAAGATTACGTTCTGATTCCCATCCTGCTGGCGCTGGTCGGCTACCTCGCCAGCATCGTCGGCGTCTTCTCGATGCACCTCTTCAAGGGTGGTAACGCCGCAGCCGCGCTGCGCAACACGACCTTCGTGGGTGCAGGGCTGCTGATGGTGGGTGGCTACCTAGCACTCAACCACTTCGAGCTGCCTCTGGAGCCGCTCTACGCGGTCGGCATCGGCGCCGCCGTCGGCATCGCCATCGGGCTCATCACCGAGTACAACACCGGAATAGATCCAGTCATGGGAATCAAGGTGAAAGCGATTCCATACATCGGAGAAGCGAGCAAGACCGGCCCAGCGACCAACGCCATCGCCGGCCTCGCGGTCGGCATGCAGAGCGTCTTCTGGCCGATCATCTTCATGTCGATCGGTATCTACTACGCCAACGAAGTGATGGGCGGTGGCGTCTTCGGTCTCTACGGAATCGCCCTCGCCGCCATGGGAATGCTGGCCACGGTCGGCGTCACGATGACCGTCGACGCCTACGGGCCGGTGGCAGACAACGCC
>CAUZSY010000234.1:0-2676 GCA_963582725.1 Candidatus Thalassarchaeaceae archaeon | reverse complement strand
GGCGGCTCTCTGCCCTCGGCCTTGCTGACCTTGATGTAATCCATCTGCAGCATGGTCATCAGATCGCGGGTCGGTGGAGTGCAGTACACAGGTCCGGAGTAGCCGAAGCGGAACAGCACGGGCAGCATGCCTATGTGGTCTATGTGCGCATGAGTGATGACGATCGCATCGAGGCTCTCCAGCGGCATCAGTTCAGGCGCGTCGAAGAACGGCTGCACCTCATCCATGTTCTGGGTCGGCTTGGCGCCGCAGTCCACCAGCACTTTGCTCTCGTTAGTAGTCACCAGATGCATCGCTCTGCCAACCTCTCTGTACGAGCCGAGCGCGGTCAGCCTCACCCACGGGACGGTCTTCCGCTGAGGACGGTAGATACGAGTACCGAATTTTCGCAGCAAGGACCTTCGTTCATCGGCCATCTCCCGCCTGAAGCGCCTGATGTCATTTCGAGTCCGGCTCTCGAAGGCCGGCGCTCGCTCGACCCTGACCAGCCAGCCGATCTCATCCCGCAGCTCGGAGATATGGATGCCCTTCGGACCGACCGCTTCGGATGGTTCCTTGCATTCCAGAATGACTTCGGACAACGCCGGGTCGAGTGAGATGTTCTTCAGACCGGCGCTCTCCGGCACGATCCGATGAATCACAGCCATGACTTCCTTCTCGGGCAGCAGTATCGATGGGTCCGGTCGTACTACGATTCTGCGCCGTACCGCTTTCGCTAGTTTGACGGTCAGATTGTCCGCGCCGACGAATGCTTTCGGGGTCGGCGTGATGACCGCGATGGTGCCGGCCTCCAAAGTGATCTCATAGGGTATTCCGTCCGGAATCAGCCGCTTCGCAGTCTGCTTGATCTCAGCCAGAGTCAGCCTCATTTCAATCTCTCCTAAAGTCGGGTGCTGGTCCATCATTCCCCTGACGATGACCAAGCCGCAGGTTGGTCCCGAAGGCCGCTCCGGCGGCCATCGCTAGGGAATTGGAATATCAGAGACCAGCCAGCAGTTTCTCGATCTCGGCGGGTGTCATCAACTGGAAGCCATCCTTGTGAGTGATCACCGCGATATCCATGCCATTACCGCTCGCGGAGTCTCGCTGAGCGCTGGCGAGCAGTGCCTTGGCGGCCACCTGAGTCGCCTGCTTCAGGTTCATGCCCTCGCGGTACTGGTCTTCCAGAACGCCGTACATGTAGGGCGAGCCTGACCCGGTCGCGCAGTACACATCTGGTATCGAGCCGCCGGCCGAGTCGATGCTGTAGACATGGCAGCCCTCCTCGTCGGCGCCGGCGATGAGCAGCTGCACCCAGTGTGGCCTGCCGACAAGGATGTTGGCGGTCAGGGTAGCAGCGCCCTTGACCGTCATGTTACAACCGCGCTTCAGAGTGAACAGATTCAATTCGGCCGCCAGTGTTCGGGACAGGGACTGGGCGTGTCCAACGAGTCCGGCCGTGGTGAGCGCGATGTTCTCACCGATCTGGAACAACTTCTGGACGCTCTTGTTGGCTACGAAGTGGCCCATCGTCGCACGGTGGTCCGCACCGACCACGACGCCACCGTCGTAGGTGATGCCGATGGTGCTGGTGCCGGTCTTGACCGCATCGATGCCCGTGTTCACGTCGACCACTCCGCCTCATCAGACACTGTAACGAGACGGACCTCACCATCCGCCGACCCCTTATGAATCCGCCGAACCCACTGCGTCCTGTTCGAAGTTCATGCACCCCTGACAGGTCCCTCGGAACACATTGAGCGACAGCCTGCCGAGGCTGCGGCTGACCGGTCCGACCGAAATGGTCTGTGGCCGGAGGCGGTCGCGGCTGCCGGCTGGCCGGTTCTGACCTCCATCCGGTCGACCCGGACCATCCAACGAGCGGAATCTTGAGAGGCGGATGCCGTCAGGCTCGGGCGTGCGGGAGGAGGAGGAGGGACGGCAGCCACGCTGGCTCGACGTGCCCAGCCTGAAGCGGATGACCGATATGCCCGAACTGGGCGAATCATATCACGACCTCGGCAGACGCCACCCTATAGCACCGGTGCCGAGAGGTGCTGGCGACGTGCTGATCCATCGTGCACTGCTGCACGACCTGACCGGCATCGAAGCACTGCTCGACTGGCTGGCCGCGGGCGATGTGGTGATTGTCGAACTGCGACGTCTGATGAACCGAGGCACCGAATTCAAACAGGCCGTCGGCCGATTGCAAACCTTCATCGAGACCGACATCGGCGGCGAGATGGTGCAATTGGGAGACAGCCGCCTGCTACTGCTGCCGGCAGCATTCAGAGGCGTCGATGGAATCGATGCTGAACTCTGAGCAGTGGGTTGGAGGATTGACCGAAGGGGGCGGAGGAATGGAATCGAAGGTCGAACGGCCCTGTCCGATCTGCAACCACGAAGGCCGTCTGATGATGGTGGTTCACACCGACGAGATCCCGTATTTCGGTGAACACACTCAACTGACACTTCGGTGCGACGAATGCGGCTGGCGACACACCGACTTCATTCCGGTCGAGGGGCGCCGGCCTGGTGCATGGAGCATGCAATTGGAACATCCCGACCACTTGAGCGTTCGGCTGGTCAGGGGTGCGCACGCGACGGTGCGGATTCCAGAACTAGGTCTCGAGGTCGAACCAGGCAACCATTCGAGCGGATACGTCAGCAACATCGAAGGGGCGCTGGAGAGATTCG
>CAUZSY010000233.1:0-2718 GCA_963582725.1 Candidatus Thalassarchaeaceae archaeon | reverse complement strand
GCGGTCGTCGAAACGTCTCACGGTAGCGTGAAGAGGCTGTCGTCACCATGTCCATCGAGCCAGCCGATGCGTACGGCCGCGTCCAGCCAGGCGTGCGCATAGTTGATCGCCCCGAAGGCTCGGACCAGGTCGCCGCTGTCGAGGAAGTGACGGGAGTCGGCCCTGTAGTCATCGCACATCCGCAGCATGTCCGCCAGTCGCTCCGCGTCGATGGAATCGGCATCGACGTTGCTGCTCGCTTTCGCCCGCGCCTGTTCGGTCAATCTCAGATACCGTTCTACCAACTCTACCGAAACTTCGGTCGTCCGGCTCATTCGCTCGCCTCTCTGGAGGCGAGCAGACGACGGACATCGTCCTCCCTGCCGAGTGATCTGTAGAGTTCGATGGCACGGCTCCAGAGGCCCTGCTCCTCCGCATCCTTCGCCGCCTCGAAGACGGACTCTCGCTGCAACCAATCGAGACGGCGACGCTCATCCGAGACCAGTAGTTTGATCGCCGCGGCGCGCCGACCGCCGAGTCGCGGTGATTCTATCCAACGGATCAGACCGTCCCTGGTCGCCGTCGCGAGCAGGTCGGTGCCGTTGCCAGATATCCAACCTCCGTCACTCGTCACCAATCCTGCGATCGACGATTCAGGGATGCCTGTGGTCCGTCCATCCATGCCTAGCACCCACCAACCGTCAGCCGACAGAACGGCATCCATGGGATCGACGCCGAGGTCATCGACGCGGTCCAGTGAATCCCAGCCGAATGGATTCGGTGTGCCCTCGTGCAGGCTGCCATCCAGCGCCTGCAGCAGCAGACGGCCACGCTGCAGAGAACTGCACCAGGTCCAGCGTCGATCCTCGATGATCCGCTGCGCCTCCTCACCATGCAATCTGATGCAGCGCAGACGACCATCGAGATCGAGAACGATCAGATGCTCCCTGTCGAGCCATCCGACAAGCCGACGCAGAGGGCCTGACCTGGCCCGCCTGACTCCGCGACCGTCACGGTGGAAGATGTGCAACAGGCCGCCGCGGTCGTTCAGGATCCAACCGCCACCCGGTCTCAGGATGGATTGTCGGAAACCCCCCGACACCGACCTTCCCTCACCGAGTGAGTCACCGGTGTTGCGGTCGATGACATGGAATCCGGAGCCGGCGAGGACCGAGATGACACCACGATCGATCCGCATGTCGAACACTTCGAAGATGAAGGAGCGGCGCCATCGGAAGTCACCTGCCGAATCTATCGCTCGAACCTCGGATCCGGTGGCGACCACGACACCGTGCGAGTCAGCCACCATCGCGGTGGTCCGGCCTTCTATCTGATGGCTCCAGGCGACCCGCCAGTCGTTGCTATCGCTCATGACCCGGCCTCCAGGTGTTCGATCGCCTCATTGCTCAGAACGAAGTAACGGCAACGGCCCTCCTTGCGAGCCGACAGGATACCAGCCCGATGCAGACCATTGTAGATCTGAGAGAGCCGGGAACGGCCGACCTGGAGTCGCGCCTGAAGTCGAGAATCGCTCGGTGATATCTCGCGGCCGGCTGCCGCCTCGATGACCCTTATCTCATGGTCGGTCAACGCCCTAAGACGCAGATGGTCGAGACTGCAGTCCGACTGCCATCGGGGCTGTCGCATGTCCTTCAGGCGATGCCTCAGTGCTCCGATGGAATCCGACCCGCCGGCCGCTTCCTGACCTGTTCTCTGAGGTTCGACCGAACGCTCTCCCGAGTCGTCTGAGGTTGCCGGATGTCTATCGAGATCCGGCTGCTCGAAGGACGCTGAATCGGCATCGTCATCATCCTCGAATGTAGTTGACTGGCTCGAATCGGTCGATTCGAAGTCTCGAACGGCCCGTCCGGAGCCTGCCACTGACGACTTTTCCGACCCCCTGGACACGCCGGCATGATCGAAGCCGGGCGGCTGACACCCGTCTTGTATCTCCAGCAGCGAGGTGCCGTCATGGCTCCTGTAGAACGACGGATCATTCGACGGATCGTCATCTACCACAGCAGCTGGCGAATCTGCCTCCAAATCACTGCCGTCAGCGACGGCGCCTGTCGCGGCGCCGAGGTTGGGTCCAGTTTCAGCATCGGCCGGCTTCGGCATGGAGAATCGATGTTTCGATGTGTCCTCCGCGCTGCCACCGAGTCCGAGATACTCGAACTCGTGCCTGATCGCTGGGTCGACCCACAGGGCGCCGCCTTCGAAAACGTGCACTGGCGGACCATTGATCGCTGCATCGCCCGGATTCGCCGTCGGCTTCGCTTCGATGGGTCCAGCGGGCATGATCCTGGTTCTCATCTGACGCCCCGGCTCACCAGAAGCACTGCTCGGCGACCTGGCTGATGGAGAATTGCCACGGCTGCGTCCGGCCAGTCCGGCGAAGGGGCCGACGAGACCACGGGTGTCGGGTCGGACCACCGCTTCATCGACTGCGGCCGGCGACCGGGCTGAGACCTGATCCGGGCTGACCATTGTGCGGCTGCCCAGCTCGACCGGTTCGATCGGTTCGACAGCAGCATCGCCGGATTCCTCCGTCTCTTCGTCCACTTCTCCGTCCGCCGACTCGCCTGGTTCGATGTCCTCGGCTTCGTCCTGCTCTTCGTCCGCCGTGGACATGCGTTCGGCTGAACGGGTCACCGCATCGAGCACCTCCCCATCCGCCGTCTTCGGGTCGAGTGGTGCAGCCTCTGCCGCCTCGACATCCACGTCAGGACCAGCATCAGC
>CAUZSY010000232.1:0-2726 GCA_963582725.1 Candidatus Thalassarchaeaceae archaeon | reverse complement strand
TATCGCAGACATGCTCACCATTCATGTAGTGGCAGGCGAAGTTCGTCTCTGCCGCGAACCAGCCCCAGTACTCAGCCCCGTCCGAAAGGCCGTCAGCGTCGCTGTCCGACAGCCTGGGGTCGGTGCCGTTGAAGCCCTCCGGGGTGGAACGGATGTACCTGAACTCGTCGAGATTGGTCCAATTGAGGTCGGTCCAGCCATCGACGCTGGGATTCGTGTTGACGCTGTCACCATCCGGGTCGAGATCGCGGTCCCATGGATCGGTCGGGTCGAGGCCATTGACGTGCTCCCAGCCATCCGGCATGCCGTCTCGATCAGAGTCGTCCGAGAGAGGGTCGATGGTCGTCAGTCCGGCGAATCTGCCGGGATCGACAGCGGCGATCAGGGTGTCGTTGCCGGCCACCTCGACGACCGCGAGTCGTGTGATGATGCCGGGGACGTTGCTGTGTGTCTCATCGAGACCGAGCACGCTGGCGTGATCGCCCTCGAGCACCCAGGTGCCGGCGGCCGAGCCGATGACCACCTGATCTCCGAGTGGCAGGATGATCCGCACATCGTGACCGCCGAGGTGGACCAGGGCTGGATTCTCCATCCGGTCCCGCGTGAAGGCGGAATCGGGGTCGGCCAGACCGCTGATCAGGTCGAACTGGTGGACACCGCCGGCGCTGCCTATCCATAGGGTCTGCTCACTGGTGACTCGACCGTCCGCTCGCGGGCCATCGATGACCACCGTGTTGATGATGGCTGAACGGGATGCGTCGAAGGCGTCGGCCGGACGGAGGTGATCCTCCGCGCCTTCGACGTCGATGAGCCAGAACGGTTCGTCACCGGTGCCGAGGTCGCTCGTGTTCCAAGCGACGAGTCCCGCGTCCGTGGCTATGTAGAGCGTCTGCGGGCGACCCGGTATGGTGACGTGTGCGGCGTCGAGGATGGTGGCGTTGGCATCATCCAGCATCGCCTTCAACGGATCGATCCCGACGCCGTCCAGCACCTCGCCACCGGTCTCAATGGTGACACGCCACGCCTCGCCCTCCGCGCCGGCACAGAGCAGCGAAAGGGATTGGCCGCCCGTGGCGAGTGGCATCAGCCTACTGACGGAGCCGAACCCGAGGGTCTGCAGTGTCGAATGATCGGGCAACCGGCCGTCCGTCAGCCGCATCGTCTCGACACCGCGATTCGTCGCCAGCACGGCGTAGGATCGTCCCTCCGACGACCATAGCATCATGTCGTACATCTCGACGCCCGAGGGCAGTCTGACCGAGGCTGAGGTCATGTTGACCAGGTCGAGGGCCGTGATGCCAAGTCTGGTGCCGATGATGACGACCGATTCGTCAGCCACCTGTTCGATGGCGATGACATGGTGGTGCACCAGACTCGGGTCGCTTCCCGGGTCGAGCGAGATCACGCTGTCATCGACATCGTCGTATCGGACCAGTTTCAGACCGGAACGGACGGTCGTGCCGTCGTCGAAGAAGGCGCGATACTCCTCCAGATTGCTGAATGCCTCACCGAACGAGACGGTGGCGCGAGACGAGTCGGGCGTTACGATACCGTTCCGGTCGCTGTCCCAGCCATCTTCATCGCTGTCGACGATCGCATCGCTGCTGTTCAGAGGATCGAGAGAGAAGTACACCTCCCAGCCATCGATGATGCCGTCGCCTCGCTGGGTCTGAGGCATCGACCGGGTGCCGGCCCAGTAATGGTCATCTGAGTCGTTGCGGAGTGGGTCGGTGCCGAGCCAGCCATCTTCGCCGGTGGCTCGTGAGAAGTCGCTGGTGCACGCATCGGCCAGCCCTCTGATGCTGCCGCTGCATCGCAGACCGTGGATCTCGGTGGTCCAGTTGTCGGCTGCCCCGTAAGCGTACTCCTCTGAGTTGGTGTAGCGCTCGTGCGCTGCGATGACGCCATCACGGTCGACATCGAAGCCGTCACCGCAGCCGAGCGAGTAATCCGGACAGCGGTCGATGTCGGCGGAACCATCGCCGGCAGACAGCGGGTCGAACAGGTCGCACTGCCAGGCGAAGGTCTCGTTGAGATGGCCGAGACCCTGTTCGACGCACATGTGGTACTCGTAACCATCGGGCAGACCGTCGCCGTCTGTGTCCGCTTCGCGCGGGTCGAGGAACTCGCGCAGCCCGCTCTCCGTCAATTCGGATGGTTTGCCGGTCAGCGTCTGTCTCTCGCCGTAACATCTGGCGAGGTCGTACGGCCAACAGTATTCCTGCATCGCGGTCAGCCCGTCTCTGTCGTGGTCGCTGACGTTGTCCGAGCCGTTCGAGGGGTCTAGGCCCTTCACCTGGTGCACACCTCCCTCGAAGGTGATGTTGCGGACCGGTTGGAACAATTCCTCATGCAGGTCTGGAATCCCATCCTTGTCCCGGTCGGTAACAGGAGGTCCACCGCCATCCGCGTCGTCGGGGTGAATGGTCGATACCTGCGACTGTGGTCTGGTCTGGGACAACAGGCCGAGGCTGGAGAACAGCAGTATCGTAATGATGAGGACCGTCTGCTTGTTCCGCATGCCGCCACATCCCAGGCACAGCCTGACAGCGCATGAGCCACTTTCCTCACCTTATCATGCTGATGGAGCGGCGTTCGGACACAGCATTGTACGCGTTACCATTCGAGAGCAACCGTCGGCGATGCTGGCTGGGGTCTCCAACAGGCCTGTGCATGGTCGATCACATCGACTGGTTCAAGTCCCGTAGCAGCGCCGCTACGGATTC
>CAUZSY010000231.1:0-2732 GCA_963582725.1 Candidatus Thalassarchaeaceae archaeon | reverse complement strand
ACGGCCTGTCACAACCGTGGTACATCGACATTCCACGCGGCACCCTGATTGAGCTGCTGCGAGGCGATGAACAGTCGGTCGAAGTGTTCGTCGAAGTGCCTGAACGAGTCGCTGCAGGTGAATACTCGATCGATATCGACGTGTTCAGCGAAGAGGCGTTCGGCGGCACCAGACTGCGAGACACGATATCCCTGTCGATCACCGTCAACGAGTTCCACGACATGCGCTTCGAATTGGATCCATTCGTCGAGAGCCCGGTCAAGACGACGGCGCCCGGCAGGACCGTCAGGTTCGTCCTTAATGTCACCAACAACGGCAACGTCCCCGACACACCGACCTTGCACAACCACACCAAGAAGGGTGATGTGTGGGATGAGAATCCCGGCATGAACACGCTCAGCAACTGGGACATCCGCTGGGCCATGGTCGAGGACTTCAACACCGAGTTCCCGTCCGAGCGGGAGTGTATCGTGCTGAAGCCCGGCGACACTCAGCCGGAGCACGGCTGCTGGGTCTCTGCTGACGGTACATGGACGCTGCCGGAGATGCCGCCTTACACGACGTTGCAGGTCGCCGCGATCATCGAGATCGCTCCTGACGCATCGCTGGCCAACCGTGAGATAGGGGTCAAGCTGATCTCTTCGTTCGGCAGCCAGTCCGATGGAGGGGATACGGATGAGACCGGACCGTGGGCGGATTCGTGCACCATCGACAACGATGGCGACGGCTTCGCGGACAACATGATGCCGTGTGACACGAACGAACAGATTCTGTACATCCGTCTGCGCGCACCCGACCTGCGCATCCTGGAGGCACTGGTCAGTGATGATCGACTGTCGGCTTCGGTCGGCGACATGATCCCGGTCAATGTCAAGGTCATCAACGAAGGCAATGTCCACGCCACTGACATCCACATCATCCTCTGCGTCGATCAGGATGAGAAGGACATCCGACGCAACGGCTGCGCCGAGGAGAACGTCGTATATCGGCAGGTCATCGGAGCACTGATGCCACCGGGCGAGGCGGGTGTCAGCGAGGAGGAGGCGCCGGTCATCACCTTGCTCTACCCAGTCACCGCCGGCAGTCACCAGGTCACCGTCGTCGTCGATCCCGACAACAACATCGTCGAGAAGAGCGAGGACAACAACTACCAGGACCTGACCGATGCCCTGTCCTCTCGCAACGGAGTCATCGATGTCGCGGTCGAGGTGATGGCGCAATGGTCGGTTCCGACCATAATCATAGGCACGACCATCGCCCTGATAGGTGTCGCCGGACTCGTGATGATCTCACGACGCAAGGAAGCCCTCGACAGAGTCGCGGAGCAGAGCAGCCTGACGGGCAGTGAAGAAGACATGCGCTTCTGATGTCCTGAAAGACAGCCTCCCCTTCACCCCCCAGCCTCGTCGGTCGGGCTTCGGCCCACTCCACCCGGGAGAGCCGGCGGTGCTGTCGGGCATGCCGCCTCAGACGGCCAGCCACCAAGGCAGCGGCACCGATGACTCGGCAGCTATCAGCTGCCCTTCGCGGCTACCTATCTCACGCAGCAGGCGCTCGCGCAACATACCCAGCATCTCCTCCGCCTGACCACTGTGCAGTTGCAGTCCTTGACTGAATCGATCGAGGTCGATGGGTCGGCGAGGATCCTCCAGCATCTGCCTTGCCAGTCGCCGTTCCTCGTACGATCGCAGATCACCGTCGATGCTGTGCGACACCCGGCTCATCACTTGCTGATGCAGTGCCACCATGGTGTCGCGCTCCTTGTCGATCCGTTCCAGTTCATGATCGAGGTCGGAGAGGATCTCCATAGCCTCGCTCATCGGCAGTCTCCGACGAGCACCGATCCGCTCCGCGGTTCGTCGCGCATCGGCAGACAGACCGCTCGACAAGCGTATCGGTCCGCCCGGTGGCATGGCCCTGTGATCGGTCCTGAACAGGTCCGGTCCGAGGTCGAGTCGCAGACTGAAGGATTGATCGACTCTGAACAACCGCTTCGGCGGGCCGCCACGGACGCTGGCGACCTTCTCCGACTGGACGAAGTCGGCGTTCTCCAGTACCCGCAGATGCTTGACGACGGCCTGCTGGCTGACATCGAGCAGTTCCGAGAGTTGCAACGAGTAGTGCGGTTCACGGACCAGATGGCCCAGAATCGCTCGACGGGTACGATTCTCCAAGATGGTCATCGCCTCGTCGAAATCGACCATTGACACCTCAACTCGAGGTTGTCTACTCACCCGGTCTGTAAAAACCTACAGCCCCAGTCATCATCGATGCAGACCAGCGCCCCGGCCAACATCGCTTCGTCGGCTGCGAAGGCGATTGCATGGCCGCCGATCGAATCGGCTAGCGCGGTGGTCGATATCGATGCCTCTCCATCACTCCGAAGGCGTAGGAAGTCATCGACCAGACGCTGGTCGCCGCCACCGTGCATGTCGCCTTCGAGGCCGACCTCGACGACTTCGTCCCACCAGGTAGCGGCATCTGTCTGGTCAGTGTACAGTCCGGCACCGATCGACGGTGAGGCCCGCCTGATCGTGAACGTACCCTCCTCCATCACCCCCTCGATCTCACCGGCCTCGCCGATCAGGTGGATGTGTCGGCGCGGCCGCGCCGCTCCGGTGTGCATCTGGTGGCTGGCTATGGTGCCATCATCGAACTGCACGATCACGGTCTGCTGATCGACGACATCGTTGTCGCAGTGCCAGACGCACCGGCCGTACGGATTGTCCGTC
>CAUZSY010000230.1:0-2786 GCA_963582725.1 Candidatus Thalassarchaeaceae archaeon | reverse complement strand
TGGCGGCGACCAGCGCTCCGGTCCGTTTGAGGATTCGCACATCGGACCGAGTCTGCGGGCGGCGTGCAGGGACTGCATCGAGGGGCGGTTGGCAGCGTGCGGGGACTCGACCCGGTAGAGCGAGGGGAGCCCGGGGCGAGACCAGAGCGCATCTGGGGGAAGCATGAAGGAAAGGTGTCGGAAGTCAGCGACATGGAGTGGCCGGTGCCGGAGCATCGAGTGCAGCCGGTGCTGGCCGGCGAGGCGCTGAGCGATGAGATCGAGGCTTGGCGGGTTCCGCCGGGATGCGTGACCGTGTGGTGGCTGACACAGGCCTCCTGGTTCGCCAAGTTCCCGAACGGCCTCCTCGTCCTCATCGACCCGTGGTGGCGCGACCTCGACGCCGGCGATAGATGGGGCAAACTGCTGGGCGAGTTCCCGATGACCCCGGAACAGCATCCAGAGCCGGATGTCATCCTCTGCACGCACTGGCACGACGACCACATCTGTCCTGTCAGCCTGCCGAGGTTCGCGACGGTCTTCGAGCACGTGCCGTTCGTCGTGCCGAACCGCTCCGTAGAGCGGCTGGTCGAGATGGGCATCGATGAGGGTCGGATCATCGGCATGTACGGCGATGACATGATCGAGGACGAGGACGACGAGTTCGGCCACTGCATCGCAGCGGTGCCGGCGGCGCACGAGGACCTCGACGTCGACGAGGACGGATACCTCTACCTCGGATTCATGATCGAGGCGGCCGGAGTGACACTGTTCCACATGGGGGATTCACGACCGCACCAGGAGTGGTGCACGAGACCGCTCTCTCCCTGACCGGACACCTCGACCTAGCGCTGCTCTGCATAAACGGCAACGACAACCTCCGGCACGACGAGGCGGTCGACCTGGTCGACTTCCTCGGCGATGCGCTCGGTGGCGTCATTCCGATGCACTATGGCATGGATCCGGGCAACACGGTCGACCCGCGGATCTTCGTCGACGAGATGCAGTCGCGACAGGTCGACACGCCGTTCCTGGTCGCCGAGGCCGGGCTGCGCATCACCATCGGGCCGGACGGCTTCCATTGATGCCTGCATGGCTCGAGCTCGCCGACCGACCACGCCAGACTCAGTCCGCCGGTGGCGCCGGAGGGCCTTGTCGCCTCGTCATTCCTCTTCGGTGGTCAGCGGCGTCGGGTCGCGCAGCAGCGCCCTAGCGTGGGCCAGACCGGCCGGCGTCCCGATGTCCAGACAGGCGGCTTCGATGGGCACTGAACGCAGGAGACCGTCAGCCGCCAGCAGGCGGAGCACGGCGGCATCGCTCATCTCGCCCTCATCCCAACCGTCGGCCGCCTCGATTCGTTCCTTGGCCCGCCAGAATTCAACTGTCCAGATTGCCCTGCCAGTGATCTTCCAGGCGCCGGAATCGAGCGGGAACGGCTCGCCCTTGCGCTTTCTTGCGATGCCTCGGACGAGCCACTCACCGCCTGCCTCGCCGGAGTGCGGAGAGTCGATGCGGCCGGAGTCGGAGAGCAGCTTTCCCCACTCGCCTCTAGGCCGCACGACGGTGACGGCGGATATCGGCGAATCGCTTTCAGAATCGCCGTGCAGGGCGGCCTCAAGCAGTGCTGCGGTGGGATTAGGATGGCCTTTGAAGAGGATGTCTGGGAAAGCGACGAGAACGGCGGCATGGAGGTTTCCAGAGCCGCCGTGCGCGGCCGCCGCCGGATCAGGGGAGGTTGTGGAGGCGGCGACGGCGATGCTCACAGCATCGACCAGCCCGCGAGGAGTCGGTTGTTCGACCAGTCGCACATCTCCTCGCTCCATGTCTCCTGCATGTTCGAGATGCTCTGCGATACCGGGTTTTGTGGGCGATGTGACGACCACGATGTCCGTGATGCCGGCGGATCGGAGCTCATCGATGGTGCGGAGCAGCATCGAGCGGCCGGCGATGGTGATCAGTTCCTTGCAGCCGTGCACCGCGTGGTCCGCCATCCGCAAGCCCAGACCAGCGGCCGTGATGACGCCGAGCGGCGGTATGACCCTGCGCACACCTCACCCCTCCGGCTTCCTCTTGCACGAAGCCGTTCATATCGCAGTCGGTCCATCGACTGTCATGGGCGAGTCGGCTTCCGCCTCGGTACCTGCCCGAATAGGTCTGCTCGGAAATCCTTCAGACGGCTACTTCGGCGCCTGCATCTCGGTGCCGCTGGTGGAGATGACGGCGACCGTCAGTCTGCTGCCCTGCCCGTCGGGTGACCTCGTCTGGCCCGATGAACCCGGTCTGCGTCGCATCCTGCTGCCGACCCTCGCCGAGTACCAGACATGGTCCGGTCGGGCGTCGACGTCGTTCCGCTGCGTCGTGCAGACGGACATCCCGCGCCAGGTCGGCCTGGCCGGCTCGTCGGCCATCGAGACGGCCCTTTTCGAAGCGCTGCTGTCGTGGAACGGCCACGCTTCGGACGCCATCGATGCCGATTCGCTGGCAGCAGCGGTGATGCGGGTAGAGGCGGAGCATCTAGGCATGGTCGCAGGCTTGCAGGACCGCCTGCCGCAGGCGCATCGAACGATGCTGCACATGGACTTCGAGCGGCGCCGGATGGAGACCACTGGACACGCCCTGTCGACGCCGCTCGACGTCTCGCTGCTGCCACCGCTCTGGCTGGCCCATGGACCGCCCGGTCAGGACTCCGGTGAGGTGCATGGCGGGTTGCCGGCACGCTGGGCGGCGGCAGAGTCGGAGATGCTGATGATCATCGACTCGCTGCGCGAATGCGCTGATCTCGGCCTGGTCGCCATCCTCGAAGCCGA
>CAUZSY010000229.1:0-2810 GCA_963582725.1 Candidatus Thalassarchaeaceae archaeon | reverse complement strand
AATTCAGTCCCGGTCGGGACGCGGACGGTTAAGCGGTGTTCAGGCAAGGAGTGAACAGCGTTCGCCCACGGTTTATCAAGAAAGCCATGGGGGAGAGAACACCTCCAGTGAAAGTGAATGATGCTCGTGGGAATACACGAAAAAACGAGGTAGGCCGAAAAATGACGTCAATCGGATGCTCGTGCCGGGATTCGAACCCGGGTCGACGGATCGAGAGTCCGACATGATGGACCGAACTACACCACACGAGCGTGGACGGCGCGGGGACCGAGCATCGGTATTTCAAGGGACCCTGCCTGTTCTGGGTACGCATCTGTGGGACGATGACAACCCCGCCGCGCCGAGGCGGATGAGTTTCACATTCAGTTTCGATTCAGTAGACATGGCCCCAGTTCACTTTCACTTTCAGTCACCTCCCCCCCTTGCTTGGTTCATATGCTTCAGATGGATGGTCCGTCCACTGGGATGGGGATGAACGAGATGAACATGGACAGAACGACGGGAAAAGAAAATCGAAGAATGGCGGTGATGCGGATCATTCCGTTATCATCGTTGAGGATGAGCGAGAACAGAGCATGCCTGACGGCGAGGGACGATGTTCTCGTATCCGACAATGGTTGTCAGGAGACGATCGATTGGGCGCCGATGCATGGCACGGCCGCCGATGAGTCGATGCCCGCCAGTTGGCGGTCGCTGCATGGTCGCGTGGTGGCATTGTTGGCGGAGGTGGCGTGATGTCACGGACCAAGCGATTGAGGGGGGAGATCCAAGTGCTGCTGTCCGAGTTGGGCGAAGCGAACACGGTCGAGATATTCGACCATCTGAACGACCGCTTCAAGTGGGGTGCGACGATGAACCAGGTCGGTAACATCATGGCCAAGGACTCGAGATTCGTCAAGGTCGGGCATGTTCGTGATTTCTTTAGAGGCGCCCGCTACACGATCTGCGTCTGGGCTCTGGCCGTCAAGCCGAGCGCTGTGTCCGTGAAGGGTTGAATCGGCGCCAACGATGAAGGCACATCAGCCTCCATAGGTCGGCTGTGTCGCGGTTGTCGGACCACTGGCGTTTGATGCGGGGACCCAATGCGACGGTCGGCTCCTTGACGGTGCCCATCGGAGCGGTCGTCGTCGGTGTTCCCTTCGATGCCAGCCTGACGGTCCTCGTCGTCCTGCACGCTATCTGCGTCTGGCTGTTCATGGCCGCTTGGAACGTCTTCAACGACGTCATGGATGTCGAAGTCGACCGGACGAATCACCCCGATCGCCCCCTCGCCTCAGGCGCTATTCCCCTCGAAGGCGCTCGCCGGCTGGGCAAGCGACTGCTGTTCGCATCGATCCTCTCACTGCTGACAGCCGCCGCCGTCGCCGCGCTGTGGTCCGGTGAGATCACCGATTGGCTGCCATCGTTGCCGATCTGGTTCTTCGCCTTCGGCCTGATGTTCCATTACGAGTCCGAAGGCGAATCGAGCCTGAGTCTGAAGCACAAGGGACTGCCGGGAAACCTGGCGGTCAGCCTGCTGGTCGGCCTGGTCATCGTGTTCGGGGCGGCTGCCGTCGGTGCTGCTGCCGACGCCCGCGTCCTGCTCGTCGGTCTGTCAGCGTTCGCCGTCAACAGCGCTCGTGAGGTGATCAAGGACATCGAAGACATGGCCGGAGATGCCGGGCGAGTGACGCTGTCTCACAGGATAGGTCCAGAGAAGGCGCGATTCATCGCCTGGATCATGACGCTCGTCGGACTGGCCGCGATGTTCCTGCCTTTCGGGCTGGGGATGTTCGAAGCGAATCTCTCGTACTGCATGATCCCCGCGGTGGTCGCATTGGTCGCCACCAAGCCACGGCTGTACAGGGGTGACGACCATGCGGCGCAGAGATCGCTGAGGCTGACGATGGTGCTGGGTCTCGTCGGCTTCCTGGCCGCCGCCATCCTCCAGCGTGCTTGATCAATGCAGGTCGCGGTAGACGCTCCAGGCGGCTTCGTTGAGCATCAACGTCATCAATGACATCTGCGCCCACATTCTATTCTCCGCTTGGTCGAACACGACGCTCCTAACACCGTCGATGACAGCGTCAGTGACCTCCTCGCCTCGGTGGGCGGGGAGACAGTGCATGAATATGTGACCGTCATCTGCGTGGTCGATCAGTTCCTCATTGACCTGGAAGCCTTCGAAGTCTCCGAGTTTTCCAACCAGATGTTCCTCCCCCATGCTGACGAACACGTCTGTGTAGATGACGGTGGCATTCATCACCGCTTCGACTGGATCGTGCGTCATCGACACCTCTGAATCGTTACTCGATGCGAGTTCGGTCGCCCTGAGCACGACATCGGGATCGGGCTCATGCCCCTCAGGGACAGCGTACCGGATGTCGATGCCCAATGCAGCACAGCCGAGCATCAGATCGTGCAAGACGTTGTTGCCATCGCCGATGTACGCGACGATGGATGACAGTTCGGCCTGATGCTCGATGATGGTCATCAGGTCGGCAGCAGCCTGGCATGGATGATGCTTGTCGCTCAGTGCGTTGATGACAGGCACCGATGCGGAGTCGGCGAGAGTCACGACGTCGTCGTGAGCGAAGCAGCGGTAGGTGATGCAGTCAAGATATCTCGACAGGACGGCGGCGGTGTCTGCCACGGTCTCGCTCTGACCGAGTTGGATGTCATCCTTGAGGAGCGTCAGAGGCCGGCCACCGAGCCGGCCGATGCCGACTTCGAATGAGACTCTGGTCCGAGTCGACGGTTTCTCGTAGATCGACCCTATCGTCATGCCGGCCAGCGGCTCGAATCCATCGATCAACTCGTCATCATTCTTC
>CAUZSY010000228.1:0-2874 GCA_963582725.1 Candidatus Thalassarchaeaceae archaeon | reverse complement strand
CCGCATTCTACAACTGGGGCATGTCCGTCCCGTACATGCAGAAATCGGGACTGAATTTCCAAGATATCTACGAGCACTGCCAGAACGATGATCAGAAAGGTCTCGCGAAGAAGGCGCCGGTCCACAAGGTGCTGCTCGACATGACTGTCCAGAAACTGCCTTCGCCTCTGGTGGCTCAACGGTACAGGATCCCGAACATCTGGACCGGTGACCTCGATTCACCCGAGGGCACCGCGATGATAGAATGCGATGCCTCCGGTCCTCTGTCCCTGATGATCACGAAGATATGGATGGACCAGCACGCCGGTGAGGTCGCCGTAGGCCGTGTCTATGGCGGCACCATCAAGCAGGGAGAGACCCTCTGGGCGCTCGGTGGCAGCAAGGCCGAGCGGGTACAACAGGTCAGCATGATGGTGGGCAGTGATCGCATCCAGGTTGAAGCGGTCTCGGCCGGCAACATAGCGGCGATCACCGGCATCCGGTCAGCCGCGGCAGGCGTCACCATAGCCCGGAATGAGGATGCCACTCCCTTCGAGGAGATCCGTCACTATTCCGAACCGGTGGTCACAGTGGCGATAGAGCCGAAAGCGATGAAGGACCTGCCGAAGTTCATAGACGCTCTCCGCAGTCTCGCCAAGGCTGATGCGAGTCTCGAGGTATCCACAAATCAGGAGACTGGCGAGGCCTTGCTAGCTGGAATGGGTGAATTGCATCTGGAGATAACCGTCTACCGGTTGGAGGAGGAACAGGGTATCAAGGTTCATGTCTCCGAGCCGATCGTCGTCTATCGGGAATGCATCCAGGGGGACAACAGGGGCAATTCCTTCGAAGGCAAGTCACCGAATCGACACAATCGGTTCTATGTCGAGGTCGAGACTCTGCCACCAGAGGTGGTTCAGGCTCTCAGAGAGGGAGAGTTCAGTGAAGGCGGTGTCAGATCTAAGGACGCCAAACAGGTAGGAATCAAATTCGCAGAATATGGCATGGACAAGAATCTCATGCGAAAGACTTTCGCGATCAACGGCACCAATGTGCTGGTCAATGACACCAAGGGAATTCAGAATCTGCACGAGACACGAGAACTGATCATCGAAGCTTTCAATGATGTCTGCAAACGGGGGCCGCTGGCTGAGGAACCGGTCATGGGTGTGATGCTGCGACTGGTCGATGCGAAACTGCACGAGGATGCCATCCACCGTGGTCCCGCCCAGACCATTCCAGCCGTTCGGAATGCGATGAAAGGAGCAATGATCCGAGCACAACCAGTGATTCTGGAGCCGATCCAAAAGATGTTCATATCGGCCCCGAACGATGTGATGGGGGGCATAACTAGGCAAGTCACACAGCGACGAGGCATCATCGAGGACATGCCCGTCGACGGTGAGGTGACCACAGTCATCGGCAAGGTCCCAGTGGCCGAGACCTTCGGTTTCTCGAATGACGTCCGGGCAGCCAGCCAGGGCAGGGCGCTATGGAACACCGAGAACGCCGGCTACGAGGAACTGCCGAAGATGCTGTGGGAGAAGGTCATCGGCGAGATACGCCAACGCAAAGGCTTGAAGCCGGAGATTCCCGGTGAAGGCTACTACATGGATTGAATGAGCTGAGGTCCCGCTCATGCTATCCTGCGCAACTGCCAGTCGGTCAGATCACGCAACACCGCGAGGTCGCCCGCGGTGGACATCGAATCCAGCAGTCTGTGTGCGTTCGAGTGATGTGACATCGCCCGCCTTCTCGCATGTTCGATGGAACCGGTCGCCTCCAGTTCCCGGACTATCCCATCGCAGGTGCTGCGCGAAACTGAACCGTCGCGGCGACCGAAATGACGCCTGAACAGTGACTCTGAATCCAGACGTTCGAGAGCATGAATCGCTATCAGGGTTCGCTTTCCGTCGATGATATCACTGCAAGCCGGCTTACCCAATGTCTCGGTATCACCGGTGACATCTATGAGGTCATCCATCAATTGGAAGCAGAGTCCGACCTCCAACCCCCATTCACGACATGTCTCTACGATGTCGCCAGACGCTCCACTGAGCATCGCCCCTGCCATCGCACAGGTCTCGAACATGGCGGCGGTCTTACCAGATATCATCTCGATGTACTGCTCTTCTGTGACCTCATCTCGGCGCTCGAAGTCCATGTCCATCTGTTGGCCTTCCGACACCCGACGGACCATCTGACCGATCAACCTGATAAGTTCCCGGAAACGGCTCGAATCCACTCGGTCTGATTCCGCCATGATCTCGAACGCCACCGCCAGCATGGCATCCCCCGCATTGATGGCGGTCGGCATGTCATACTCGACGTGAACCGCGGGCCGACCACGGCGAATCGAATCAGCATCCATGATGTCATCGTGGATGAGGGTGAAGTTATGGATGATCTCGATGGCGGCGCCGAGGTCGTAGAGCCCAAGATCGTGTTCACCGACCGCTTCAGCGACGATAGAAGGAAGCACTGCTCGCAGTCTCTTGCCACCGCCCAGGAACAGATGCCCCATCGCTCCTCTCAGTCTCGGCTCGCGGGTCTTGACCAATGCCGATTCGATTCTCGACTCGACCTGCTGCCGGTGGTGGGTGAACGAGTCGAGACCCGATTCCCCGAAGTCTATGAACCGATGAATGACCTGATCAGCCAGGTCATGAGCTGAATCCAGATCATTCCACCAATCGTCTAGCAGGTTCTTTCGAATCAGATCGAACCATGGAGCGATCTCCAATTCACCGTCGGATGCCTGCTGACCCATCTTGTCGAGAGCGGCAGGATCGACCCAGCGAATCTCGGATATCTCATTCGGATTGGGTTTCGGCGAAACATCAGCCCGACATATCAGGATGTGGTCGATCTCATGTTCGGCCCATTCGGCATCCG
>CAUZSY010000227.1:0-2877 GCA_963582725.1 Candidatus Thalassarchaeaceae archaeon | reverse complement strand
CATCGAGTTGTGCAGAGGTCAGACCGTCGTCATGGGAGGCGGTCGGGTCGGCTAGAGGAAGCAGGACGGAGACGAGCATCAACAGCGTCAGGACGGCGGCGAGGCGCGGACGCTGAAACGAAGGCATCTGGGTCGTCGCGGAAGAGTCGCCTGAAGTATTGAACGTTATGCCGACACCACAGGTGTCGAATTCACCGGTTCCGAGCGAGTTCCGGTGCCCGGACGTTGTCAGAGCATGGCCTGGGCGGCGCGGACCGCGGCCCGTGCGTGCTCCTCTAGACGCGAATCGACGTGATGCGGCTCGGCGCCCGGCCCGATGATGCCGAGCCCGATCGGCTTGCCGGTCTCCAGCTGCAGGTCGATGACCGCGGCGATGACGGCCTGACCCATGGCGAGCCCGTGTTGCGTCTCGCCGGCTTCGATGATGCCGAGACAGGCTGCGCAGTCGACATCGTCGCTGCCCAGCGATCGCTGCAGGGCGAGCGGCATCTCCATCGCGCCTGGCACCCAGACGATGTCGGCGATCTCGATGCCGCAGGACGCCGCTTCGGAGCGCGCATGACCGATCATCCGCGACACCTCGGGATGGTGGAAGGCGCCACAGACCAGCACCAGCCGGGCAGAATCCCCGCGCTCATCGGCATCATGGCCGGCATCGGCCGTGTCAGTAGCGGCCGAACCGCTCGGCGACCCATGCTCGACGTCGGCAGTCGCCTCGAGGTCGACCGGCCGGGGTGGCCGCGCCTCGCCCTCTGCGGCATCACGCGACTTCATGCGGAATCCTCCGAGGTCCGCATATATCGCTGCACGCTCTCCACCATCACCTGCGTCATCGAGTCGATCTCGATGTTCACCCGGTTCCCTTCAACCTTCGAGCCGAGCGTCGTCTGCCGCAGCGTCTCGGGGATGATGTGCAGCGAGAAGCCGCCATCCCCATCGACTTCGCCGATGGTCAGGCTGATGCCGTCGACCGCGATGAAGCCCTTCTCGATGATGTACGGCGCCAGTTCGCTCGGCGCCCGGATGAACAGTTCCGCCGTCTCGGCGGACGACTCGGCCGATGCGACCTCGGCGGTGGCGATGACGTGCCCGGACAGCAGATGGCCGCCGACCTCGTCGCCGTATCGCATCGCTCTCTCTACATTGACCCGGGAGCCAACTGATCGAGCGCCCAGAGTGGTTCGTCGGAGTGTTTCTTGAACCAGGTCGAAGGTGACGGAATCGCCGTTCACCGAGGTCGCGGTCAGGCAGACGCCGTCCAACGCGACGCTTCCCCCCACCTCGAGATCGGAGGATGCGCCACGCTGTTCAGGCAGTCGAATGGTCAACTCGGTGACCTCGCCACCCTGCTCCGATGCGGTGACGGTCCCGACGCCCTGCACTATGCCGGTGAACATCAGTCACCCTCCACCTCGTCGAGCCTCGCCTTGGCCGACCACAGGTCGATGATCCTAGAGATGATCCGCCTGGTGCCGTCGAGATCGTCGCTCAGCCCTTCGACGCGGGTCACTCGGACATCGTTCAGTCCGCGCCGATCCAGTTCGCCGCGAATCCATTTCTCGGCGTGGTCCTGGTCGTAGCCGAGCGCGATGATGTCGGGTTTGACGATCGAGACGATGTCGAACATCGAGGTGGAGGGAGGCCTGCCGATGAGGGCCTCATCGACCGGCTTCATGGCGGCCACCATGCGGCAGCGCAGGTCCATGCCGGTGACCGGCTCGTGTTTCCGCTGGCGAACCGTCTCGTCGTGCGCGATGATGACCGTCAGATGATCCCCCAGAGCCTTCGCCTGTTCGAGGTAGTGCAGGTGGCCGGCGTGCAGCAGGTCGAACACCCCGACCGCCATCACCCTCGTCATTCCAGTGGCCTCCGTTCACATCCGCTGATGCGTCTATGGTGATGACACTTGCCTCAGTCGATTCCGCTGGCGGCGAGGATGTCTGCGCCGGATGCGAACGGGACGCCGTGCTTCGCGCCATAGGCGCGCGCATCCTCGACCGACAGCGCGGCGTCGCCGTCCGGTTGCAGCATCTCGGCGCCGATGACGACCGGCGCCATGCCAGCGATGCGAGCGATGGAGACCGCCAGTTCGGTGTGGCCCTGGCGGTTGGCCAGGCCGCCGGGCGTCTCGCGGCAGACCGGGATGTGGCCGGGCGTTCGGAACTCGGCCCCGAGCGCCGCCCGGGCTGTCGCTCCGTCGACGACTTCAGGGGACCGGTTTCCGTCGGCGGCCGCCGCTTCGAGTTCGGACCAGAGGTCGGCGAAGCGGCGGGTCGTCAGCGAGCGGTCACGGTCGGTGATGCCGGTGAAGGTGTCGCGGTGGTTCAGCGTCAGCGTGAAGGCGGAGCGTGAGTCGTACTGCAGATCGTCGGTGATCAGTTGGCCGAGCACCGGATGCTTGGCGACGAGGCCAGGGTCGGTGTGTATGTCCTGCAGCCACGGCAGTCCGAACGCCTCGCCGACCTCGTCGCCGATGGCGAGGAACAGCAGACCGCCGCAGTCCAGCCGAAGCCTGCGAATCGCAGCCGGTGTCGCCGCCGTGCCTGGGAACAGCAGGTCGGTCTCCTGTTCGCGGAAGGCGCTGTCGAAGATCAGCACCGGACCACCGGCACGGAACGCCTCGATGACCGCTTCGACACCACTGGCCGCCGCCGCACTCATCGCTATCGCCTCGACCCCGACCCCGTTCTGATCTTGCTTTGAACCCTCTTGAGGGGAGCCTTCTCTCCCCGACCTGCAGACATGTTCCGGTGTTCTGAGAAAGAAGTCAGGCCTTGCCGACTCGGTACGCCTTGATGGTCGGCCAGAGCAACGCCAGAAGAGCGACGAGCATGAAGCCGATGAGAATCGTCGTGACCATCTGATTGTGGCTCCCCG
>CAUZSY010000226.1:0-2900 GCA_963582725.1 Candidatus Thalassarchaeaceae archaeon | reverse complement strand
GACCAACACTCCGAGCAACACTGCTACCAGCGTGCCGATGCCCACCACCGCCGCCGTCGAAGCCACCGAACTGTAGAACATCGGTTCAGGCTTGTAATTCTCTCCAGCGGAGTGTGCAGGCCAGTTCTCAGAGCCGCTGATATTGGCTGTTTCAGCAGTGCTCATATTGCTTGGCGGGACTCGGATGATGTTCACGCCATCGACCGTTTTCTGGCCCTGCGGACTGGTCAGTGTCACCTGCACCTTGTGCAGACCCGGCGACCAGTCGGTGCAGTCGATGAGTGAATCTCCGGGCAGTTCCACATCCTTGTTGCGCGGGTCACTGACGGCCCAGTCGACCGAGGTGCCGAGCAGATTCGTCTCGCCCCTGGCGATCACCTCGATCGAGCACGTATCGCCGAGCCTGCCGTTCGAGCCATTGACCAGCAGGTCGAATTCCGGTGGCGGGTGATTGTTGATGGTGAACGAGATCTGTTCGGTGACGAAGAATCCCAGGCCGTTCTGATACTGTTCGACCACATGGTAGTCGCCGGCCGGCCAGCGTGAGCAATCTATGCTGTCCGCGCTGGCGAGGACCAGCCACGGAACGCCGCTCAATACCAGCTGTCCAGTGACATCGTAGTGGTCACCAACCTCATCGGAGAAGGTCCGCTGGATCTCGCACGGATCGCCGGTATGGAGCGCTGGTGGTGCTTGCAGCAGCAGGCTGATCATCGGACCCGACAATGACGCGGTCATGGCGAATTCACCGAGGTCCTGTTCATACAACAAGACTGCCAGTTCGTTATCCCAGAGCCGTACGATTATCGCATAGTCGCCGTCCGACCAAGCGGAGATGTCGATCGAACCCAGATGTGGTGCCGAACTGTTGACGGTGAAGTTGTCCCAGAAATTCAGCGACATGCCTGACGACGAAGCGATCACCTCGACGCCGACCGAGGCCCACTGGTCGGAGGTGTTTACGAGATGAACGACTCGTATCATATCGGCAACTCCGTCATTGTCGACATCGAGTCGGTCGGCTCGTACCGAATCCATCGACACTGAAGCGGCGGTCTGAGCCGATGCCACCGGTAATGTTGCGGTGGCGAGACAGAACAGCAGCAGGAGCAGTAGGCCGCGGCGCAGGTGCAGCGGCATCGAGTGGCGCGAGGTCGGACCTGAGCGGCGTCTGTAGCGGCTGGAGGTGAAGGTCGTGAACATCAGAAACCACCTGCATCGGCATCGGTCTGAGCGAGCACTTCGGCAACCTGGCCAGCAGACTCGTCGACCACTCCGTCGACCGGCTCAGCATCGTCTGTCGAGCGGCGACTGACGACGGTCAGCGTCAGAGTTGTCAGGAAGACCAGCAATGGCAGTGCGTAGGTGAACATCGAACCGGTCGGATTCGATGCCATCAGCGCCATCTGCGATTCGACGAATCCGTACTCGTCGGAGTAGCCGTCACCGTTGCCGTCGGGGCAGCCCTGCAGGTCGATGGTCGAGGTTCCCGCGACCTCTGGACAGTCGTCGCGGAGGCTGCCGATCGCATTGTCTCCGTAACCGTCGCCATCACTGTCCGCCCATTGCATGCGATTGCGCGGGAATGCGTCAGCGGTACCTTCGGGGCTTGCTTTCGCGTCGCTGTCAGCATCGCTGTAGCCATCTCCATCGAGGTCGGGGCAGCCTAGTCGATCGAGGAACGAGACCCCTTTCGACATCTCTGCGTACGGACAGACATCCGCTTGATGTCCCTCCAGATTGTCGCCGAAACCATCGCCGTCACTGTCCATCCACTGTGTCGCATCATGCCTGAATCGGTCACCGGTGTCGGACCAGCCGTCACCGTCGGTGTCGACGCAACCGAACTTGTCGTGCCGGCTGGTGCCCGGCTGGTCGCGACAGCCCGGCGCGTCCGCCTGGAAGCCGTCGGCGTTGTCGCCGAAGCCATCGCCATCGACGTCTTGCCACTGCGTCGGCTCGTCGACGAAGGCGTCCGCGAGTCCGACCGGATGAGCCAGCCAGCCGGTCTCGGGCTGCGCGTCGCTGGCGCCGTCGCCGTCCCGGTCGGGGCAGCCCCAGCGATCTCGGGTCGAATTGCCGCTCGTCGCCGGACAGCTGTCCGGCTGCCACGCACCTTCACTGCGATTATCGCCGAAGCCGTCGCCGTCGGTGTCCCACCACTGGCTCGGTTGGTCATCGAGGGCGTCACCGAAACCGGTCGGGTGGGCTGGCCAGGCCTCATCTGCGTGGCTGTAGCCATCGCCGTCACCATCCGGGCAGCCGAAGCGATCGAGGGTCGATGTGCCGGCTACTCTCGGACAGGCGTCGTGTTGGAAGCCGGTGTCGTTGTCCCCGAAGCCGTCTCGGTCGAGGTCAGCCCATTGTGACGACTCGGTCGGGAACATGTCGACCTGGGTGGCCCCTTCAGCCTGGTTGTCACCCCAGCCATCGCCATCGACATCCGACCACTGGCTCGGATTGTCGGGAAACCTGTCGGGTTCGAATCCGAGCAGGTTATCGCCGTGTCCATCACCATCGCGATCGCGCCACTGCGAGCCTTCGTTAGGGAAATCATCGGCGCCATCTGCGCTGGTCCAGTTGCCATCCGGGTCGGACCAGCCATCGGCGTCGGGATCGGGGCAGCCTATCCGGTCCTCGAACGATTCGCCGGCTCGCAACGGACAGGCATCCGGATAGGTGGCGCCGTCGTGATAGACGCCGATGCTCATGTTCAAACGGGTCGTGTTCCAGGTCGGATCGTCCCAATTGTCGCCATATCCGTCACCATCCGTGTCTGACCACTGCGTGGCATCCTGATAGAACGCGTCGGCGCCATCGGCGATCGTCCAGGGGAGGGTCGAATAGATCGCCGTCGGGTCGGGGTCCGAGTATCGATCGAGATCAGAGTCTCTACAGCC
>CAUZSY010000225.1:0-2910 GCA_963582725.1 Candidatus Thalassarchaeaceae archaeon | reverse complement strand
CACCAGAGATTCTCGCCATCGTCGACCGTCTCGGTTTCTCACCGATGGGTGACGGCAGAAGATGGATCAGGGGCGGCGTCGTTGAACCACAAAAGAGGAAACATGTGCTTCGTGTCATGTTGCATGCAAATCACTTGCATCAATCGAATCGTCTCGAGAACGAGACCCTGGCCATCGAAGTGATGGATGAGACCCGGGATGATTTCGCTCTACGCGGAAGGTGTGAGGTGTTGCGGGTGGATCTCGATTCTCTCGGAGCCGCCCACCAGTTGCATCAGGGGACGAATCTCCGGGGCCACATAGTATGGGCCTCATATGCTCATTTCCGCAAATTGCTGACCATTAGGAACCAGACAGCGCCAGAGAATCTGCTCGACATCCTGGATTTCTTCTCGGACAGCACCGACCCGCAGATCTTCATGCAGAGATACGCGATGAGAAGAGCTGAATTCCGGAAACTGGTCCAGCCACTCATCCGAACCGGCCATCTGGTGCAGGACTATCGTGGCGGGTTCAAGACCGTCGACCTGCTTGATGATGTTGATGTATGGGAGGTCAAACAGCGGTTCGTCAAGGACATGATAGAGGATTTCCCGGTTGTGACCCGGCGACAAGTGGAGAGACTGGTCGGACGGCCTTTCAAACCGGATGAGGTGTCAGCCGTTCTCGATGACGAGATCGAGTCTGGCAAACGAATCAAAGGCTTCCTGATAGATGATGCGCAAGAGGTGTGCTGGGGACGGATGGAAAGGTTGGAAGGGGCCAAGATACTACCTCCGATGCGTGATTTCGTCCTGCCACCCTCAGACCCTCTGCTGCCTTACTTCGCTGACATGCTGAGGCAGCGGTTCGGATTCGGCTCAGCCTACATCGTATTCCACAAGGAGGTGGCGATTGCCGCCTTCAAGGCCAACACTCGTGACGCGATGATCGATGTGACCGACTTCGAGGGCGAGGCCGACAAGGAACGAGAAGCTCTCCGCGTGATGAAGGAGTTCGCCTGGGAACACTCGATGCCATTGATCGGTAAACTGGTCGAGAGGCTCAGGAGCCGCGTCTCTTCGCGATGACTCCGAACAGTCTGGCGAGGGCTTGCTCGGTCATATCGAAAGCCTTCAGCAACGGCTGCATCAGTCGCATGACATGTCTATGCATATCGGGCAGGAGGTCGAACAGGACGAAAGCGATCAGGAACATCGCGAATAACGAACCGAACTTCGCAGCGTAAGAGTGGGCGAAATCGAAGATGTTCAAGCCAAGAATCCGCCAGTCTGGATATGCTATGTACAACCATATGATTCCAGCATTCCGAAACACGTTGAGAACATGGATGGTCGGCAACACGATGAGCATCGCCCTAATCCTCCGTTTGATCGGTGCGGTACGTATGGCGCCAATGCATCCGACGAAGACGATCATGGATTGCAGAGCAGAACATGCCAGGATTATTCCGATGTGCACCGGTTCGCCGCCGCTCTGCATTATCGGCACGAAGAAGCCACCGCTTCCGAGTGATTCGGTCATCAACCAACGATTGCCTTCCCAGGCCGACCAGGCGATCTGAGCACCGTCGGTGGAATCTACAGTCATCGGCCCCATCGATAGGTTGCCGAAACCTGCGAACCGAAGAAACAGTATCGCCGACCAAGCGGTGATCCAGACTGCGCTGACGTTCAGGTAGGGGACCTTCGAGATCAGCAGGTAAGGCATGGCTGACCAGAACACGCCACCGCGTAGCCAGACCAGCGCTTCTTCGGTCGTGCCATTCCGATGCAGTCGCCATTCCCAGACCGAGGCCGCTATCGCGGCAGGTAGTGCCGCCCCGGACATGACGACCAGAACGACGTCTCCTATCGCTACATAATGTGGAATGTCGAGATAGAAGTAGAGACCTATGAGTGGCCAGCCGAGAACGGCGAACATCGGGCCGCCCGATTCCTGTCGATGGAAGGCCATGCCCAGTAACAGCAGACCTATGCAGCCGACCAGCAACCGAAGTGTCTCGGGATAGATGTCGAGACCGTTCGCGGCTAGTGAGGCGAGACCTAAGATAGGGTCCATCACAGGTCACTCGGGCGCGCAACCCGTAAATACGCTGCTCGGAAGGGCTTCGCCGAGTGAAGATGCAGGACGACTACGGTTTCGACGCTTTCATGGATCACTACATCTCCGATCTGCGTCGGGTGCTGAGTTCCATCGCGACCAGCGATGTAGCAGCGCTAGTGAATGAGGTTCGCAAGGTCCGTGATGCTGGGGGCACCATCCACTTCATCGGTAATGGCGGTAGTGCTGGCACGCCCTCTCATTCGGCCGGTGACTGGTCGAAGGAACTCGGTGTCAGGACCATCGCGCACACCGACAACATCGCTTCCCTGACCGCTTGGGCCAACGACACGGATTACACTAATGTGTTCGTCGGCCAACTGAGCACCTTCCTCAGGCCCGGAGACCTAGTGGTCGGTTACTCGGGCAGCGGCAATTCACCGAATGTCCTGAACGGCATCGAATATGCGTCGGCGAATGGGGCTAGAACTGCTGCAATCACAGGCGATTATAATGGTGGCGGGGGCGGGCAATTGGCTGAATCGGTCGACGTGTGCATCAACCTCGACACCACCTCCATGGAGCGGATCGAGGATATGCAGTTGATCATCAATCACATCGTCAAGGAGGCTCTGAAGGCCGAGCCTCTGTCTCCTGATGACTGAGGTGATGGCATGCTCCTGCCGCATCGCCACCGGGCTGGGTTGCTCGACCCTCTGCCCCTTCGGCCTCTGCCTACCGAAACCACATGGGATGGTAGGATCGCTTACTTGGACCGCGATGGGGTATTGAACGTCGGTAGTGCCGATTACATCAACAACGTCGATGAACTGATTGTATTGAAGGGGGCTGCCGCGGCTGTCGGCG
>CAUZSY010000224.1:0-2918 GCA_963582725.1 Candidatus Thalassarchaeaceae archaeon | reverse complement strand
CGGTTCTCGCGGCTGGCCATCCGACTGGCGAATTCGGCGATGCCGCCGTCGTACTGGTGGACGATCGGATCGCCCTCGACCCGCTGATCGTCGAGGGTGATCCTCAGTCCGGCGTTCAGGAAGGCGGTCTCCATCAGGCGCTCGTTCAGGGTCGCGTGATCGAGGTCGAGCACATTCGAGAAGAACTGGATATCCGGTCTGAATGAGATCTCAGTTCCGGTCTCATCGGTCGGTCCGATGTCGGCGATGTCTTCGTCAGGCTCGCCTGCTCTGAACACCTGGCGCCAGACCCTGCCATCTCGATGTATCGTCATCTGCAGCCAGTCGGAGACCGCATTGACAGCCGAAACACCGACCCCATGCAGCCCACCGGACACTTTGTACGCAGAATTATCGAACTTGCCGCCGGCATGCAGACTGGTCATCACCACTGTCGCCGTACTGATTCCCTTCTCCGGATGGGCGCCGACAGGAATGCCTCGCCCGTGGTCTCGAACGGTCACCGTGCCGTCTTCGCCGACCACCACCAGGATCGATTCATTGAACCCTGCGAGGTGCTCATCGACCGCGTTGTCTACGACCTCCCATACACAGCGATGCAGTGCCTCTCCGTTGTCCGTCTCACCGAGATACATCCCGGGCACCTGCCGCACCGCTTCCAATCCTTCGAGCACCCGGATGTCACCTTCGGCATATTCTCCATCCATGTCTCTTTCTCCTATTAGCAAGGGGTACCTAAGGTACCCCTTGTAAGCATCTTCATCCGGTCGGTCAGGGTACATGAAGGTTCGGGGCATAGTTCACCTCTCAGAGGCTGTTCTGGCCGTCCGTACGACCTACGAACCACTGCTCGGGTGACCCTCCTGACAGCTGGTATAGCACTGTGCGACGGATCGACCGACCAGGCCCGCGTGGACAGGACTGAGTCGGCCAACCCATGTCGGGCATCGTTAAACAGGGGTCGGAAGTCGCGGGGCCGATGGCTGCGCCACAGGTCTGCGTCTCTCTGTTCGGCCACACGGTCGAGGAGATGTTGCAGGACGCCGCTCTGGCCACAGCGGCGGGTGCCGATCTCGTCGAAGTGCGGTTCGACAACCTCTGGGTCAGCCGTTTTGAGATAAAGCAAGAGCCATCTGAAGATGAACGACGCTCTCAGGCTCCCGAATACGGATACGAACCACAGCCCTTCGACAGCGTCGATCCGGTCACTGCCCTCGAGACACTGAAGACCGGAATCCGCCTGCCGGTCATCTTCACGTGTCGCTCGCAGACCGAGCGAGGTCACTTCGGGGGCGATGAGGAGGCGCGCATGTCCATCTTGCGAACAGCCATCGACAGCGGTGTCAGCTGGGTCGATCTGGAAGTTGCTATAGAAAGATCGGTAAGAGATGAATTGGTCGATTCGTGCGCGGACCGGACCAAGGTCATCGCCTCGCAGCACCTCACCTCGACACCACCGGCTGATGAGATAGTCGATCTGGTCGAGTCCCAACAGTCAAGCGGCAATCTCGTCAAGGTATGTTGCGCAACCTCGACGCACGGCGATGCGCTGCGACTTTTCGAGGCTGCTTGGCGACTCCGCGACAGCGAGCACAGATACGCCATCATGGGTGATGGGGTAGGCGGCGATTGGCCGAGGATCCACTCACCCATCCTCGGTCAGGCCCTGATCTATTCGACGATGGAACAGGGCTGGCATCTGTCGCGAAGAGGTCAGATGAATCTCGAGGATCTGCAGCTAGCATGGGAACTGCTCGAATACGATATCTGAACCGTTCACCCCAGCCGCCTCGGAGATGGTCCTGACCGGTGCGCCCCGGTCTTTCTCGGGTTTGTGCCTCGACTTGCCAGATGTGTGATCACTCGATGGTCAGGCCTTCAGTTCATCAGATTCCGGCAGCGATTCGGCACTCTGTGGAATGATGTTTGACGCCTCTTCGCTGTTGGTCAGAGATTCATCGGCCAACATGTCGCGTGGGGTCGTTGCACCGCCGGTCGAATCGAGCATCGGCATCAATTGGACGGACTCTGCTGTGGCACCGCCGCCTTTCGCGTATCGCCAGTGAACTGCGAACGGCGCTGCCGCGACTGCTAGAGGCAGACTGCAACAGACCAGATACGCGGTCGCGTTCGGCAACGAGATGCGCTCCTCGACCATCACCGTGACCTCAGCCGTGTAATTGCGACCTGATGCCGCGGCGTCACCATCGCGCCAGTTGTCCCAGGCGTCGAACACCAGATAGAACGACGGTATCGAGGTGCCGCCGAACAGTGACCAGGTGGGTCCGGAATTATCGAGGCTGACCGAGAATTCAGTCGAGGTGAGTGACTCATAGGCGTGCACGTCTCGGAACGGCATCCACATCACCGCGCCGCTCCATTCCGGCGGAGTCTCGTCGAAGAAGTCTCGCCCTTTGTCGCCTCGAGTCCAGTAATCCATCTGCCGGTACCTGTCCCAGTCGAAGTCTTCCATAAGATACACATCACCTGGCGGTGGGTCCGATATGGCGGAAGAGTTAGCGGGGTGGAACTGGATGCAGAAGGTGTATCTATAGCCAGTCGTCAGATTCAATCGCAGTGCTGTCGAGGAGTCGTTCTCGACATTCACCGCCGTGTGGAATCCGGAGGTCAGAGGAGCCAACTGACCGGTGTTGCTCTTGCGGAACTCGACGCCTTCCTCAGTCGGAGTCTCATCCCGGTAGTCCTCGTATCCCCAGTACGGAGGTTGATTGCCCGACAGGGAATGCTGCTCGACCTCGACGCCCCAATCCGGGTCGGCATCACCGCTCACGGTGCAACCACGAGCTGCTGCTGCATTCGGCATCGCGGGCGCCAACACCAGGATGGTCATGGGGATGAGCAACAGAAGTGCCTGAGTGAGTGGTCCGACCCTCATCCTCAATCCTTCACCGCCTCTT
>CAUZSY010000223.1:0-2940 GCA_963582725.1 Candidatus Thalassarchaeaceae archaeon | reverse complement strand
GAGAGGGTCGAGGCGAATCTCGCGGTGGCCGAGACGGTCCTGACGGTGGCCGGGGCAGACCCCGAGAGGGTCGAGGCGAATCTCGCGGTGGCCGAGACGGCCCTGACGGTGGCCGGGGCAGACCCCGAGAGGGTCGAGGCGAATCTCGTGGTGGCCGAGACGGTCCTGACGGTGGCCGAGACGGCCCTGACGGTGGCCGGGGCAGACCCGGAGAGGGTCGAGGCGAATCTCGCGGTGGCCGAGACGGCCCTGACGGTGGTCGGGGCAGACCCGGAGAGGGGCGAGGAGGTCCCGGCGGCGGCCGGGGTAAACCACGCCGCCGAGGCAGCTCTCCACGCCGCTGATCGGTCATCCGGAACTTGTGCGTCCTCGCCCGACCTCGGATGAGCACCGCGAAGATCCGGGCGAACCGCCGCACCGGCCCTGCCGCCCGACGACCTCTACCGGCTCCGAATGCTGGGAGGAGGCAGCGACATTGAAGCGAGATGCGAGCATCGGCCATCGAGCGGCATGTTGCACATCCGGGTGTTCCGAGAGCAGGCGGACCTGATCAAGGCCGACCACGACCGACGCGGTCTGCCACACGACGCCATCGACGAGGTCATCCGACTCGATGCTGCTTGGGTCGCGGCGCGGCACGAGGCGGACCTGCTCCGGCGCCACCGCAACGAGGCGGCGCAGAGCATCGCTGCTGCGAAGAAGGCGGGTGACGAGGCGGAGTTCGCGAGGCTGCGGGCGGAGGTCGAGGACATCTCGGCTGGCATCGAGGAGAAGGTCAGAGATTCGGACGCCCACGAAGCGGCCCGCGACGATCTCAGGATGCGGATTCCCAATCTGCTGCACGAGGCGGTGCCCGAAGGTGACGATGAGCACGGCAACACGCTGCACAGCGAGCACGGAGAGAAGCCGGTATTCGATTTCTCACCGCGCAGCCACAACGACCTGATAGAATCGAACCGCTGGGTCGACCTGCAGCGGGCGGCGAAGATCGCCGGCAGCCGCTTCTACTTCCTGAAGGGCGACCTGGCTCGGCTGGAACTGGCGCTGCAGCAGTACGCCGTCGATTTCCTCCACCAGCGTGGCTACACCTTAGTCCAGCCGCCGGTGATGATGAATCGCAAGGCGTACGAGGGTGTCACCGACCTGACCGACTTCGAGACGGTGATGTACGGCATCGAGCCGGACGGCTTCCACGCCATCGCGACGAGCGAGCATCCGCTGACCGCGATGCACATGGACGAACTGTTGCAGCCGTCGCAGCTGCCGATCAAGATGGTCGGTGTGTCGGTCTGCTTCAGGCGCGAGGTGGGGGCGCACGGTCTGTCCGACAGGGGGATTTGGCGAGTTCATCAGTTCACCAAGGTTGAGCAGATCATCATCAGTCATCCCGAGGATTCGTGGCGATTGCACGAAGAACTGCTCGACAACTGCGTCGACCTCTGGAACGCGCTCGGCATGCACTACCGGGTAGTCAACATCTGCACCGGCGACATGGGGGTGGTGGCGGCGCGCAAGTACGACCTCGAAGCTTGGCTGCCCGGGGTCGGCGAATACAAGGAGGTGGTCTCCTGTTCGAACTGCACCGACTATCAGGCGAATCGATTACGGATGCGATACCGTGGAAGCGAGGGCAACGAAGCGGTGCACACGCTGAATTCGACCGCGGTGGCGACCTCGAGGGCCCTGGTGGCGATCATGGAACAGGGTCAGACCGAGGATGGCGGGGTGCGGATACCAGTGGTGCTGCAACCTATCATGGGCGGTCAGAAATTGCTCGAACCATGCAATTGGTGAATGATTTTCTCCTATTGTAAAATAACTGGCTGCGAGATTCACTTCTCACCATCTTCCGGTGGCCCATCGTCCGGTCCGTCGTCCGACCCTTCTGCTGCCGCGTCCTCCGACCCTTCCTCTGGTGCCTCCTCCGAGGTGGCGACAGCCATCTCGATCAGCACCGCCCCGGCGTCTACCTGAGCGCCCTCAGCATGGTGAACCGCAGTGACGAGCCCGTCAGCAGGCGCTTCGATCCGATGCTCCATCTTCATCGCTTCGAGCACCAGCAGGGCGTCTCCCGCCATGACCATCTGACCGACTGCGACGTGCACCTCCAGCACCTTGCCGGGCATCGGCGCGGTCAGCGATCCGGCGTCAGCCCCACCCTGGTCGGCTCCCGGTTCGATGCGGGTCAGTCGATGGATGGAACCGTTCACATGCACCCACCACACCTCACCGACCAGCACCGCGTGCACCAGTTGTCTGGCTCCATCGAGGAACAGCCATATGCGGGCGCTGCGCGCGTCGCGCTCGATGACAGCCGCCGCCTCTACAGCAGTCACATCGATGGGTTCACCGTCCCGGCTGACGCTGATGACACTGGCCGGATCGCCGGCCAGCCGCACCTGCCAGCACACTCCATTCGAATCCCGGCACTCCATCACGCACACCTCACGGATATCGCCTCGACAGGGTCCTGAACGGGTCGTTCGAGCCGCCGCGGCCGGATTCTCCGCCGCCATCGACAGCGGTCGTCGCGCGCAGGTGCAGGCGGAGCGCTTCGGCGCCGGCTGCGGCGAGCACCGCCGGCAGTGTCTCGGCGTCCGACGTCCAGCCGCTCTCGAAGTGAGTCTCGATGAAATCCGTGGTCGTCTCGCCGGCCGCGAACGCGGGATGGGCGACCACGTCCCTGAGGAAGCCGATGTTGGTGGTGGTGCCGAGGATGACGAATTCGGACAGGGCTCTATGCATCCGCCGAATCGCCGCCGGTCGGTCGCTGGCGTGGACCACCAGCTTGGCCAGCATCGGGTCGAAGTCGATGCTCGCTTCATCGCCCTCTCTGACACCGGTGTCGAGGCGGATGCCCGGTCCGGACGGTGGTCGGAAGACGGCCAGCGGTCCGGTCGCTGGCAGGAATTCGTTCGCCGCATCCTCGGCGTAGATGCG
>CAUZSY010000222.1:0-2960 GCA_963582725.1 Candidatus Thalassarchaeaceae archaeon | reverse complement strand
CGAAGAGACGCGACGAACTGTCGCCACGATCCCCAGCATGGAGCTCCTCGTCGCTGACCTCGACGGTGCAGTCGAAGGTGACGTCATCCGATTACCGTTGCGCGGCGTCTCGGTCGACCAGATAGGGATAGAGGTCGGCGTGCTGGCTGGCGAGCAGGTGGTCAGGCTCGCCATCCGAGGCAGTCGGAGTTTCGAGAGGTTCGCCAGACTCGGTCTCGGTCGGAGCCTGACTTCAGTCTGGTTCGACGACGGGCAACTCATGCTCCGTTCAAATTGAACCGGCTCTTGATCGCTGATTGCGTTCTGGGATCGACTCGGCCAGGCCGCCGGCCGCCGCGGTCTATCGATGCTGCCACGAGGACTGCCTTCCCACCGATCAGCGGCAGGAGAGTCAACCTCCGGCTGACTGAGCAATTCCGGTCGGCCTTTCAGCGGTTCGGGATGACATCGCCGCGGGCCACCATGTTGGCGATCTCCGATCGGACTCCGTCTATCGCCTGCTGGGCGGCACTGCGGTGCTGGTCACCCAGTTCGTGACTCGAGTAGCGAGCCTCCTCGAACACCTGGTCGAGAGCGATGAGCGCCTGCTCCCGGATCGGCAGAGCCTCACGGATGGCGAGTTCGAACTCTCGAACAGTCTCGAAGTCACGCCGCAGGAACCCCTGCTCCATCAGGGTCACACAGAGTCCTTCGTAGCAGAGGAATATCGCCTCTCTGATCTCATCGGCAGCCATCAACAGTTCAGCGCCGTATGCGAACATGTCGTCGAGTGCCTCGGCGGCGCTCTTGCGGCGACGGATGTGCAGAAGTGCCGCGACGAGACCGGCCAGCAGCAGCAGGCCGCCGACCAAGGCTGGCTTCGACGGCCCTGCCGCTGCATCTTCCGAGACCTCGTAGGTCGCAACCACCGGTGTAGCCGTCTCCAGACGAGCTCTGTCGTCGGCCGCCAACAGTGACGATGTCGAGTTGAAGGAGACCGACAGTCGGCCCCAGTGCGCCTGATCGGCGAATGGCGGCAGTGGTTCGAGAGCTGCGAACGAGTAGGTGAAGATACCGTCCTGACCGGTCAGGCGACCGTATTGGGCGATCATCGTCGTCTCGTTCATCAGCCGCGCCTCTATCGAGACATTGGCCAAGGGTCGACCGGTGTCAGCGGCATTGACCCGGACCGTGCTCTCGACCAGCCGGGATCCCAGACCGATGTGCAGCGACTCGAATGAGAACTCTGCTGGCACCATGATGAAGACGATGGCGTCATCCGAGTCGCCGTGAAGGTAGAGTGAAGCCATCTCATCCGAATGGATTCTGATGGTCTGCTGCTCGGCCATCGGATCGTGCGCGGTGAGACGGATTGTCCAGTGGCCGGTCGCGTTGTCCCATTCGGTCGAGACGACCTTCTCCTGACCATTCCAGAGCACCCGCAGCGGCATTTCAGGAATCACATTGCCCGAACCCCCTACCTCGACTATCCTGCCGGTCACCTCGATCGGATGAGCAGGGTCGCTGCGGATGACGTTCTTGGACACCTCAAGCACCTCTAGAACCACATTCGCCCAGACATAGGCGGTCTGCTGGCTGCTCGTCGCCATCCAGTCCGCCTCGCCGGCGAATGTCACCGATACATCGTGACTTCCTCTTGTCGCTGAGTCATCGATCGAGATGAATGTCTGGAAACGGCCTTCGGAATCTGTTGTCAGATCGACGGTATCAATGCCATCGACGGTGATAGTGACTATGCGTCCTGCGAGACCGGGCGTGCCGATCACATCGTCATCGAAAAGGCGACCGGAGATGTTCCATGCCTCGCCTCGGGTTGCGTGACCGCCGTCGGCGATGCCGATGGTCAGGCCAGCATTGTGGACGACGCGCATCGTAGAATTCACTCTGGCTTCTCGATACCACCCCTGCTCCTGAGCGAACGCCTCGACGGGATGATCGGCGATGTCCATCCAGAACGGCACCGACCACTCCAAGGTCCAAATTCCGTTCTCGTCCGTGGTCACCGATTCGATCAATGTCTCGTTGATTCGGATCTCCAGCGAATGACCAGCGATCCAACCGTCCTGCAGATTGTCCCTGACCGTGCCGGAGATGGTGATCACATCGCCGACGGCGACGAGTACTGGGGCATCGATGGTCAGAATGACCGGCGCGTACACATCGAATGAAGTCTGGGATGCGCTCGGCAGATGGAACTGATCGCCAGCGAACGAGATCTCGACCATCTGGGGACCTAGCGACATGTTCGCCGGAACCGGATAATAGACCGAGAATATGCCGAATTGATCGGTCATCACATCGGTCAGATGCTGTCCGTTCATCGACACCGATATGGTCGAGTTGGCCAACGGCCGGTCTATGATGTCGAGCAACTGACCGTCGACGCGCAGCAATTCGTTCCGATCCACGTCACCGGAGTCGCTGTTGACGATGATCGATGTCGGCACCGAGACGTTGAACGACAGGTTGGCCGACGATGGCAGGTAGAATTCCGGGTTCAGAGAGTCGCCAGCACCCATCGGGTCGACCCAGATGAAACCGCCGAGGAACCTGCTCTCGGCGATGTGCGGTCCTGGCAGAGCGTCGACTGGCAATGTGTAGAAGATCGACCATTCTCCGGTCGCGGCATCGCTCATGACTACTGTCGTACTGCCGGTGGCCATGCCATCGAGGAAGAGATGAATCATACCACCTGTCGCTGCGCCTGTATCGTTCAGCAGCGACTGGCCGTGCTCGTCGAGCAGCGTGCCGTTGACGATGATCGACTGGCCAGCGATGAGATCACCCTCGATGCTGTCGACCGTCAAGACGGTCGGTGCGAGGATGATGACGCGTGTGAAGGCTGCATCGCCCAGCACACCGGTGGTGCCATTGATGCCGCTGAATGCGATGTCTATGGTCATCGGTCCGGGTACCTGTGACTCGTTGACTCGGAAGGTGACGGCCGCTGTGCCGTTGTA
>CAUZSY010000221.1:0-2979 GCA_963582725.1 Candidatus Thalassarchaeaceae archaeon | reverse complement strand
GCACGTTGGTGAAGGAAGCGATGTTCTTGGAGATCTGAATGCCTTCATCATCCTCGATCCAGATGTTCGTACGACACATCCCATGCTTGCGGTGCGCCACCTTGACGCACTGGGTGCCGCCGTTGTACATCACCTCTTCAAGGCCGTCATCATCGAACAACGCCTTCAGCGCACCGTACTCGTTCGGCGGGATTTCGGCACCGTACTCGTAGAACGGAGTAGGATGACCGGGCTCCCTGTATATCGTCACGGGTCCATAACTGTCAATGATGTCTGCCATTCTCTTCACCTCACCCGAAACTCGATCCGAGCACATTGTAGACGATGTGGAACAGCCCGGTCGATATGACCATCCAGGCAGGCATGATCCAGAGGTATGCGCGCAATCGACCGAGCATCCGACCGCTGATGACGACGGTGATGCCGATCGCTGCGGCTGTGAACAACTCGACCGAATCGAGCACGCTGTCGACCGGGAAGCCCTTCGGCGGGCCGGCGAAGACGCCTACGATGAAGCCGGCGATGCCAGGCAGCATCAGACCCATCATGATCAGCATCGTCATCGCCTGCCCGTAGATCTTCGTCTCGCGGTCGTTCATCAGCAGGTTCAGGCGCTCGTACTCCATGCTCATGCGGAACGTGACATCCTGCAGCGGCGCGTTCTGTTCCATCGAAGTGGAGAGCAGGTTGATGATCCTCTGAGCCATCTTCGAGCGGGTCTCCAGGGCGAATTTCGCGAGCGCCGCGTCGAACGAGGCGGCTTCGCTCCGCTCGATAGCGATCTTCAGCAACCTGCCGGTGATGTCGGTGCGGGTCTCGGAGACATCGGTCAGCGCCTGCTCGATGCCGAGACCAGCTCCCAAAGCAGCGGATATCGCTTCCAGTATCTCAGGCATCGCTCGTTCTATGGAACGCCTTCGTTGGCGTTCGAAGTAGTGGGGCACAGCCCCGCCCAGACAGGCTATCGCCAACGGCATCAGCAGCACCAGAGTGCCGTTGTCGTTCATCGACTCGAGGTAGTTCCAGACCATACGACCACCTCAGACCCCAGGATCCTGTGTATGCGCCTTCAATCCGACCACGGCCATCAGCAGCAGCGAGAAGAAGAGGCCGCCGGCGCTGATCATGTTCATCGTCGAAGCGCCCGGCACCGAGACGCCGATGGCGGCCATCGCATTCGGGTCGAACAGATAGGGCAGGACGCCGAGGAGCGGTAGGATGATCGGCGCCAGCATGCCGAGAGTCAGCAGCGTCTCGGGCATCCCGGACAGCGTCTCGATGTACTTCTCGAGGCGCTGATTGCGCTCCTCTTCTTCACGATCCGCCTGCCGGCGCAGAGCCTCTATCAGGTCGGTGTTCGAGGTGATGTTGGCCCGCATCGTCCGCAGCAGACGCTTGTAGCCGGTCGATTTCGTCTTAGCAGCGGACCTCTGGAACTGCTCCTCCAACTTGTTGCCCTTGCGAACCTCCTCGATCATCACGGCGAAATCCTCGCTTATGACACCGTAGCCACCCCGTCCTATGTTGATGAGCACCGATTCGAGGCCGATGCCGGCACCGAGCAGGACATCCATCGCTCGCAGTGCGTACAGCAGGTCCTTGTCCTCCTTCTCGACCGCCGCCATCGCCTCTCACCACCTCCCTGTATCTCAAATAATGTCCTCGATCAGGACCATCTTGAACTCGCCGGTCGACGCATCGTACTCGATCTCCGATATCGCTGCCTTCATCTCTCGGTCGAGGAACGGGTCGATGAAGTGCGGCTGACCGGCTCGGAAGATGGATTCGAGTTTCTTGTAACCGGGCTCATCGACGTTCAGACGAATCGTGTAGACTGCCGATTCGGAGCCTTCGTCCTCCATGTCATCACCCTCACCACCGCGCTCGATCCGCCGCTGCAGGCGCCTTTTGATGGACACGTGCACTCGACAACCATCGAGTTGGATCCACTCACCGTCACCAGACCGGATATAGCAGGTCAGTTCGCGAGGCATGAGTGTCCGGTCGGAAGCGTGCTCCCGACGCGCTTCAAGATATCGTCTGCATGTAATCAGTCGGTCGGCAGCAGTCTGAACCATCCGAAGTTCGGTTCGATGATCTCACACTGGGTGTCTCGAAGGTCGTCGAGAGAGTTCTCAAAAGCCTGCAACTCGATGCCTTTCGACTTACAGGCGCGCATCAGATCGTCATAATGGACCCCCTCTCCGGCGTCGTCACTACGGATCTTCTCAAGGATGACCTCGGCCGGCTCGACTGGGCCGGTGACGACAGCGTCGACTGGCGCCGAGGCGTCCTCAGTGACGCCGCCGGCCGCTTCCTCACCAGCCGATGAGGCGGTGTCCGGTGGCATCGGTTCGAGTTCCTGGGTTCGGCCGGAGGCTATCCCGAGAGCGTGCAGCACGCCGACCCGATAGGACTCGGGGTCGAACGAGCCGTAATGGCCCCGGGACGATATCTGACCATCGATGAGATCGGTCGGCACTCCGGCTGCTCGCAGCGCCGTCGGTTCGGCCTCCTCGTCCATACCTCTCTCATAGGCATCGATCCGTCGCAGGGTCGCATCCGAGACGGCAGCCAGCCAGACGGCGTATCGGTCGCGTTCGATGACCTTCATCGACTCGGTGCGTATGCTAGTGAAGACCGAACCCTCCTCGGTCGTCCAATGGCGGGCTCGACCCATCATCAGCATCAGGAATCGATCGCCACGCTCGAACCGGGCCACCAGTTCCTCTGCTTCGGCGTGCAGCTCCGGCTGGAAATGGCCTATGTCGAACATGTGGGCTCCCGTAGGGTCTCGCAGCTGACCGCGGTATCGAGGTCCGTTGTCGCCGTCCTGGCGCTCCATCCGGTCGATCACGCCGGCGACCATCATCCGCGAGACTCGGGCACCGAGTTTCGTGACGATGAAGGTCGGGTCGTACTGCCCCTCGCCGCCCTCGGGAAGACTCGCCTGAGTGTATTCCAGAGCGAACAGCAGGA
>CAUZSY010000220.1:0-3013 GCA_963582725.1 Candidatus Thalassarchaeaceae archaeon | reverse complement strand
CGAGGTCGATCGCGGTGACGATGCGCTCGACCTCGGAATCATCGAGTTCAGCGATCCCCTGAGCGAGCAGACCTCTGCGGAATTCATCCGGAGTGATCGTCTTGTCACCATCCTCATCCATGATCGCGAACAGGTCCGACAGAGTCTTGCCCTCCCGGTTAAGCATCATTCCGAGATCCACCAGCACGAAGTCGGCCTTGTCAGTCATGGGGTCATCGCTCATGGCGTCCGCTGAGTGGGTGGACAATTAATCGTGTCGGCTCTCGAATGGCATTGATAGAATGAAAATGGGGGTTTTGTTTAGATCGGAATCAGCTTCTGGAAATCATCATTCGACGGTTGAACCGGATCGGTACCACCATCTGGAACGGGTGAGGCTCCTGCCGGACTCCGGCGAGCATCCGGGTCAGATTGAAGAGAGGGTGCGCACCCGGCCAGACGGGCTAGGAGGGGAGTTGACGTGCCCTGTTCTCTGCAAATCGTCGATAATGGCAGTCCGAAGTCCGAGGGCGGCGCAAACGAGCCGCTGGCGAGCCACTCGGGGACGACGATGCCTCGACTCCGAGTGATTCAGGTTGGCGTGGACCGCATCCGGAGGGATGTGGGGAACGCCTTCGACCCGGGAATCAGGTCAGGCGCGGAAGCGAGCAGCCCGACCGGGGACCGCGGATGCCTCGGGAACCCGGGGCGGAGGAACCGAGTGGCTGCCCGCCAGCGATGACGCGCGTCCACCGAGGACACGCCCACCTGTTCGTCCGGCCGGCAGGCCTGATGGCCGGGTGTATTGTCGGTCTGTTCGCTGACAATCAGATGTCGAAGACGACATGCGCCACGACAAGCGGGCCGTTCAGTTGCGGCGCTTCGCCGACGCTGGGTGAGATCTCGTCGGCCTGCAGTGTTGTTATTCCCAGTTCATGTCTCGTCGTCGCTTTGATCTCGACGTCACGCAACACCGATTCCGCGTCGACCCACTCGACGACGGCGTGCACCGCCTCGTGGTCGATGGCCACCTCTGCATCGACCAGCCAACGGCCCTCGCCCTCGGCCTGATAGATGAGTTCGTCGAGCCAGCGGACGAGGCTCCGTTCAAGATCCAGCGGCGTAGCCGGCACTCGCCAGACATCACCTTCGCGTGGCAGCGACAGACTCGCCTTAGCGGCATCCCGCGACAGCACTAGATCCTGCATGCCCTTGGCTGCCTCGGCGAACATCTGCTCCATCGTCTCGGCCGCAACGCGCATCCCGAAATCGGCCGTGGTCGGCACCAACCACCAAGGCATGTCAGAACCAGGAGCGCCGAGTCTCAAAGGACTTGCTCATCTCTCGGAGACCTGCAACTGCCAAGCCGCCTCATCGAGCCAGAGAGTCAATCGCCGAAGACTGACGAAGCCTTCTGATGACTCGGCGCCGAGAATGCACTCGCACGCCGCGTTGGCGAGACAGGCTGCATCGACCATGCTGCGGCCTCGCCCGAGGGCCAGCGCCAGGGCGGTCAGGGCGGCGTCGTGCAGGCCGAGTTGATGATTCGTCACTACAGCCCGGCACGGGAAGTGCTCGGTCGCACCATCAGCCGTGTGCAGCCAGGTGCCGTTCAGCCCACCGAGCACCAGCATCGCCTGCCATTCGAAGGTATCGAAGAGGAAGGAGATGGTCTCGGATTCCTCCTTGTGCAGGTTGCGTCGTCTGAGCAGTTCCAAACCACGCTTCTCGAAGGTCGCGATGGTCGCCCCCTTGCTCCGGTCCAGTCCGGTCAGTTTCGGATCGATGATCACCGGTACATCGAGCACCTTCGCAGCTTCGATCAGACGACCTATCCCGGCGTCCGTGATGACGCCGTTGTCGTAGTCGCTGAGAACCAGCGCACCGGCATCCTTCAGGGATTCTAGAGCGGCATCGATCAGCGACTCGCTGACCTCTGGCGCCAGCGGCTCCAGACCACGATCGGCCTGCATGATCATCTGGGTCTGATCGATGAGCCCCTCTCGGCTGCCGTAGAAACGGATCTTGGTCAGGGTCTTCCAGCCCTCGACAGAGATGATGGCGCTTATGTCGACCGATGCGTCGGCTAGTGCGGTGAGTACCCTTCCTCCCTCTCCATCCGCTCCGACGGCGGTGAAGAAACGGACCTCCGAGCCGAGGCTCACCAGAGACTTGGCGATGTGAGCGGCGGCACCGGGGGACTCCTCGGTCTGAGATATCCTCAGCGACGGCACTGGAGCGGTTCTCGACAGTCGATACGCCGTGCCGTGATGGAACCGATCCAGCATCACATCGCCGACCAGTGCGATGAGAGGCGAGTCGGTCGGCTTGAGCAATTCCTTCAACGAGTGCAACCGTTCGAACTGGACGCGTTCGTTCTCATCGAGGATGCGCATCCTGAACCCGGTCGGAGCCGGGGGCCGGCGACAATTCAATACTGCCCTCCCGACTGATTTCTTAGCGGCGGTGGTCGGAGGGGTTCTGGCTCTCGCCGAAAGGATGCGTGCACCCCGGACTGGTCTGTCACTTGTGATCGATGACATGCGCCAGATCGAGCAGCCTCTGTTCTGCTTCGGCATCGATTGAGAGGGCGCTGCGCAGGGCACCTATGACCTCGTCATCGATGTCGTCAGACCGCGTTTCGACCGCGCACAGAGCGCCGAGATAAGCGCGCTCCTGCAACGGCAATCTGGACTCCATCCACTCGTCCCGCAGCGCCTCCATCTGCCTCGCCGACAGATCGAGACTGGAGGCGAGGGAGTCGAGCATCGCCTGCTCGCTGTCGTCTATGTGGCCATCGGACAGGGCGGCTCCCAGCATGCATTGGAATATCCGGGCGGTTGAACCGGCCGGTCGGATGCTCCTCGCGACCTCTCGTTCGATGGCGGAGACTAGGTCCCCCTTCACGGCTAAGGCTCTCGACAGGGTGTCGATGAGGGCTCGCTCATCGACGGTGATCACGCCGTCTAGCAGTGCCGTCTCTATGACCAATCGCAACAGTCCGGTCGAATCGACCGACTCTCCATCCGTCCGA
>CAUZSY010000219.1:0-3015 GCA_963582725.1 Candidatus Thalassarchaeaceae archaeon | reverse complement strand
CAGGAACCGATCGAAGAGCGCCGCATGAAGGCAGTCTTCTCGAACATCGAGTATTCCAGCGACAGCGGCGACTACTCGTTCAAACTGGTTGAGGACTGCGACGACCAGTCCGCCTCAGGGTGATCTTCCTCACTCGCCGAATGGAGTCGCGCCTCGCTCTTCGTTCGCGGATGGACCGTGGTAGGTCAGGGGTTGTTCCACGGCTTCAGGATGCTGCGCCAGGTCGCTCGACGCGGTTCGTCGTCCATGAAGCGACGACGCAGCGCCAGCGACATCTGGTCGATGACGGCTACCGCGACGAACATCACAATGATCAGCGCGATGACGCGGTCGTACAGGCTGAACGGAGCCAGATAGAATGTCAGGTACCAGCCGATGCCACCCGCTCCTACAAGCCCTATGACAGAGCCGTGCCGGACGTTGTACTCGAACATGAACAGGGTCTGGCTGAGCAACGCGTTGGCCGCCTCAGGGATGGCGAAGAAACGCGCCACCTGCCACCTCGGCAGCCCCATCGCCCTGGCCGCCTCGACAGGCTCCTTCGAGATTCCCTCCAGCGCCTCGTACTGCAACTTTCCCAGGTATCCGACCGTGTACATCGTCATCGCAAGAACGCCGGCCAGCGGTCCGATGCCGACCAGGATGACGAACAGCAACGCCCAGACCAGAGACGGCAGCACCCGGAGCGCCGCCAGCAGTTGACGGACCGCGTGAGCGACCGGTGCCGGAGCGAGATTGGTTGCGGCCAGGCTGGCCAGCGGCAATGCGATGACCGCTCCGAACAGCGTCGCCAGCAAGGCGATCTCCAACGTCTGGATGAGGCCGTGCACGGCCGGGCTGCACAACCAGTCGGTCTCGAAGTTGCACGGCGGGCTGGCCCAGCCAGCCCGTTCTGTGACCACCCGCCAGTCGGGTGGCAGCGCCTCGCCAGCGATCACCTTGAGGTTGCGCCAGGCGCTGGCCAGATTCGATGGCGTGATCCTGAGGTGCAGCGCTGAGGCGTACGCGACTACGATGAGAAGCAGACTGAAGATGATGCCCGGCCGCTTCCTCAGCACCGTAGAGAGGCCTGTAAGGACATTGCCACCCGATGTAATTGGTTCGTCCGGTGGGTCCTTCCCGGACCCTGGCTCACTCAGGTCACTCACGCGACACCACCTCCGAACTGCGGCAGACCGGCGGTGGCGCCGCTCTCTCGGCGCATCTCAGTCGCGTCGACCGGCTGCAGGCGACCCGCCCGGAGTTGCAGCAGACGGTCGCAGAAGGTGGCGGCACGGACCGGATTGTGATCGACGACGATCATCCCGATGCCCGACTCGTCGGCCATGCTCCGCAGCAATGCGATGATCTCGATGGCGGTCTCCGCGTCCAGTTCGCCGAGGCATTCGTCGGCCAGTAGCAGGCGAGGCTGCTGTACCATCGAGCGCGCGATGGCTACCCGCCGCTGCTGGCCACCCGACAATCGGTTCACCGATTCGAGCGCCAGCCCGGCCAGTCCGACCGCCTCGATGGCCTGGCGGGCGGCGTCGCGCAGTTCGCGCGACGGCAGCGACAGCAGGGTCTGCCAGAACGGTGCTCTCGGCAGCGCTCCCATGATGACGTTGTAGCCGACCGTGCCGTGCTGCACCAGTCCCAACCGTTGCGGGATCAGGCCGACCTCACCCTTGCTCGGCCTGGCCGGCGCCTTCGCGTCGCAGACGACGACGTCGCCGGCCAGCGGTGGCACCAGACCGGCCACGGTCCGCAGCAGAGTGGTCTTGCCGGTGCCGGACCGGCCGATGATGCAGACGATCTCGCCGGCCGCGACCTGCAGATCGACCGCTTCGATGAGCGGCGAATCCGCATCGAATCCGATCGCTGCTCCGCTGATGCGGAGCGTCACGCCCTGACCGCCGGTGCCAGAGCCAGAGCCTTCGTCGGAGCCAGAGCCGGTCGAAGCCGGGTTGTTTGAAGCACCGAAAGCAGAATCCAGCACCGCCATCCCCCACACTCGCGCCTGAATGAAATCGAATGCTCAGTCGGCGTACTTCTCATCGAAGTACGAATCGATGCCAGGGATGTTGCTGATAGCATCGCTGTACGAGCCGAGATGGCTCTCACTTGTCACCTGACTGATACCCGGCGTCTGCAGCACGTCCTCCAGTATGCCAGCACCATCCGGATGAGTGTTCAGGGCGAGCAGGGAGGCTTGCAGAGAATCGATCTCGCCCTGCTCCTGCGCCCCCGGGTTGATCATGACAGGGTGTGAAGGGACCTGCCCGAAGGTCGGGTTCAGCATCCGATAGTCGGAGAGATCGCCACACCAGTCGTTACCGGCGCAGTGGTCGGCGTACGAGGTGGTCTTGACGAAAGCCACGTCACCGGCACCTTCCGACATGCAGCGGAAAGCGCCGCTGTAACCGTAGTACAACTGACCGCTGACCGGGATGCTCGCATCACCGAAGTGGTTCTCGATGGTGGTCCGCAGACTCTCGATGTCGGATGCGTCGCCACTGACATTGACGATTCCCTGACCTATCATGTAGCCCATCGGCATCAGCATTCCCGCCGACTTCAACCACCCGGTGTGACACGAATCACGCCCCTCCAGATCCGCCAGCGACAGGATGTCGCTGTCGTTCCGGACCCATGCGGCGGCGGTGTACGAGTTGGTGCCGTCGGACTTCTGGTCGGCGGCGATCGCTTCGAGACCGTGCTGCTTCCAAGCGACCCATGCAGCACCGCCGTCGAGGAACGCGAGGTCTGCGTGACCGAAGCGCAGAGCTTCGATGGCGGCACCGTCGTTCGAGATCGGGTATATCTCGACCGGCCGACCGGTCTGAGCGCTGATGAAATCGGCCAGACGCTGCGGCTGCTCATCGGGATTCTGATAGTCGTCCTTGATCATGAAGGCGATCCGTATGGTGTCATCCGCCGCTCCTCCGCCGGTGCAGCCGGCCAGCAACGGGCTGGTCAGAAGCAGCAGTGTCATCGTCACCATCGCGAAGCGTCGTGGTCGTCCATCCCATTGCAACA
>CAUZSY010000218.1:0-3022 GCA_963582725.1 Candidatus Thalassarchaeaceae archaeon | reverse complement strand
GTCGGCCCATTGATCGAGCATCCACGCCATCAGCAGCAGGAATATGACGCCTATCCAGGTGGTCAGCAGGAAATAGGTGACTATCTTCGCCTTCAGCAGGCTCGGCACCCCCATCGGCAGCGTGTTGTAATGGTCGGGCGGGTCGATGCCGTTCAACCACGAATAGAAGTTGAAACCGAAGAAACCCAAGAAGGGGGCGTACGAGAGCAGGTTGAAGGGAATGGGAAAACGGGCGAAATCAGCCATCCATGCTAGGAACAGCAGGAACAGCAGTGGCACGATGTAGGATCCGAGCATCTTGAACAGGGTGCCCGAGCGGAGGACATCGACGATCTCCTTGGCCACCAGGATGCGCAGTCGTCCGGCCGGTAGGAAGCCGAGCTTGTCGTGGACCGGCAGGAACAGGTCGTCACGGCTGCTGGTTTCGATCTCGAAGTCCTCGGGCAGCCAGCCGGCGGCGATCCAGGCGAGCACCAGGCAGCCGGAGAACGCCGGCAGGGCGACGAGCAGCGCCCGTGCGTCGAGCAGCCAGGTCTGCTGGACCCACAATCCAGCGATCGCGGTATCGATGGGGATGGTCCCGACGGCCAAGGTGATGCCGAGCAGGAGCGCGCCGATCGGCACCACCCACGCCCAGACGCCACCTCGACTCCAGAGAGCCGAGCCGGTGAACGAGAGGACCAGCCCCTGCGCCAGGGTGAGGCTGGTGCAGAGCAACAGCGGCAGCAGTGATGAGGAGAGCAACGGGGTGGTGGTGCCGAGGTAGGATTGCATCAGTATGGCCACCCCCATGCCGGCGATGGCGGGCGAGAGGATCATCACAACGTAGAACACCACCTCCTTGACGTAGTACGCGAGATACGTGGTCTGCAGGTCGAGCGGCTGCAGGGCCGGTGCTGCGAGCAGGAACGACTTGCCGCCGGAGCGATGGCTGACGATGGCCCGGCCGACGAAGGCGAACGATCCCATTCCGAGCGAGAACAGGAAGAGGACGACATGCAGTCCGGTTCGCAGTTCGGCCCAGGTGAAGGTGTCACGGGCCGCTTCAGCGTCGGCCCACGGGTCGACCTCACCGCTGCCGACGAGGAAGCGGAGACCTATCGTGACTGCCATCGCGAACAGCCCTACCAGGGCCGGGAACAGCACTATGCGTCGCCGCTTGGCGAAATCGATGTTCTGCCTCCATTCCTCCTTGAACATCATTCGGAAGGTGACCAGAAAGGCTTCGCGGACGCCCGGCGCGGGCCGAATCGGGAAGCCGGCTGCCATGCCGATCATTCCTCCTCGGATGGAGAGTCCTCGGCGCCCTCTCTCTCTTCGATCGAAGCGTCGACCAGTCGGATGAACACGTCTTCGAGAGACTCGTCGGGACTCTGCTTCATGTCGTCGATACGGCCGGCGGCCAGCACCCTGCCATGATCGATGACGGCGACCCTCGTGCACAGTCGCTCAGCCACCTCCAGGATGTGACTGCAGAGGAATATGGTGCCGCCTCTGGCGATGTGTTCGAGCAGGTAGCCGCGGCACTTCCTCTGGTGGATCGGGTCGAGGTTGACGAACGGCTCGTCGAGGAACAGCAGCCGCGGTTCATGGATGAATGCGGAGGCGAGCATCACCTTCTGCCGCTGCCCCTTCGACAGGTCCTTGCACAGGGTGTTCCGCTTCTCTGTCAGGTCGAACCATTCGAGCCAGTGGTGGACCTTCGCGTCGAGGTCGTCGAGGCTGCGAAGACGACCGCAGAACTCGAGGAACTCGGCTGCTGTGAGGTATGAGGACGGTGATTCAGATTCGGGCACGATGCCGACGTTCGCCTTGACTTTGCGTGGCATCCTGCCGACGTCGATACCGAGCACCTGTGCGCCGCCGGTGGTCGGTCGCAGTTGCCCGGTCAGCAGTTTGATGAAAGTCGATTTACCGGCCCCGTTCGGCCCGAACACGCCGAAGAACTCGCCCGCTCTGACCTCGACGTTGAGTGGGTGCAGTGCGATCAGATCGCCAAACCGCTTGCCGAGGTCGGTCGCCCGGACAAGAACATCGCTCGAGCCCTGTCCCCCCATCCGTCCGCCACCGCTCCGATCCGCTCGCTGCCATTCCATTTGGTCACTCGCTCTCCGTCCAGCCGCTCACCACGTCATTCCAGCAGACCGCAGGGCTCCATTCGACATATGCCTCGACGCGACCGATTCAGGCGTGTCGTCGGAGAGCACCCACGGACTTCCCTCGCCACCGGCTCACCGGCCGGTCCACTCCGGCTTCTCACGCTTCAGGAAAGCGTCCACGCCTATCTGCATGTCCTGACTGTCGAACAGGTCGGCGAAGGCTTCGCGTTCCATCAGGATGCCGTCGCTGATCGAGGTGTCGAGGGCGTCGCGGACCGCCCGCTTGGCGACCAGGATGGTCAGCGGCGACTTCGCAGCCAGCGTCTTTGCGAGCGCCATCGTCCGTTCCTCCAGCAGGTCTACCGAGGTGACGTGATTGACCAGACCTATCCGGTGCGCTTCGGCCGCGTCAACCATCTCGCCGCCCATCACCATCTCCATCGCCTTGCCGTAGCCGACCAGATGGCAGAGCCGCTGTGTGCCGCCGCCGCCGGGGATCAGCCCGAGGTCGATCTCAGGCGTGCCGAAGCGGGAGCGGTCGCTGGCGATTCTGATGTCGCAGGCGAGCGCCAGCTCGCAACCGCCGCCGAGTGCGAAGCCGTCGACCATCGCGATGGTCGGCTTCGGCATGTTCCAGATCGCCTCCCACGGGTTGTCGGCGAACGATTCGCGGATGTAGGCGCTGCTCCGCCCGACGAACTCGGTGATGTCGGCGCCGGCGACGAAGGCGGCCGGCTTCGACCGTTCGCCCTCCGCCGGCTTGCTCGGTGCGGCGCCTCGAATGACGACGACCCTGACTCGACTGTCCGCCTCTGCCCATGCCATTGCCTGCTTGATGGCGTCGCTGACCTCACCGTTCAACGCATTCAGCTTGGCAGGCCGATGAATGGTCAGGAGCGCGATGATCGCGTCGCCCTCGTCGG
>CAUZSY010000217.1:0-3066 GCA_963582725.1 Candidatus Thalassarchaeaceae archaeon | reverse complement strand
TGGGTGAACTGGCGGCCGCATTGATCGTCTTCTTCGGTCTGCTGCCGTTCACCTTCGTCGGCGCCCTCATCGGATTCCTGGTCATGGCCGGTCTGTACTATCTGGCGGCATCAGGGGAACGCGAGATAAAAAGCAAAAACATGCCCGCGATGATCAGACTGGTCTCTCGCCTGAAGCGAAAGAAAGCGATGATCGAGGCGAAAGAAGTGCCGGTCGGCACCCATCTGCTGCTGCGTGGACTGGTCATCACCGTGCAGGGCATCCCTCTCGACATGGGCTATCCGGCATGGGTCGACCCACGCCGCAAGGCCGACGAGGGCGCAGTCTCCGAACCGCTATACATCTCGAACAGCAAAAAGCAACTGCGCAAGGCGATGACGAACATCTCGGTCGCTCTCTCTAAGGCTCAGCACCAGATCCTGAACAGCCTGACGACGATGCCCAGAGCACCCAAGCACTCCGGTCGCAGACCTTCCAGAAGGCCGGTCAGCGGCACCCCCAGCACTGCCGCGACGAGAGCTAGCATGCTCGCTTCGACGGAGAGACCATGGCAGACCAGACGAGCCGTTCACAGTACGGATCCCCGATCTGACACGAACCGAGCCAGATCCTCGTTCATGCCGAAACAGGGACGGCAGCGGCGGACCAAGAGCGCCATCGGCATGATCACCGCGGAAGACCTGGGTCTCGGCGGGGGCAGACGCTGGTGAATCTCAGGGGTAGTTGTAGAAGCCGGCACCACTCTTCCGACCGAGTCTGCCCTCATCGACCATCTGAACCAGCAGTTCGGCCGGCGCATACTTGTCGTGCCCAAAGCCTTCATGCAGGACGTTCATGATGTGCAGGAGTGTATCGAGGCCGATCAGGTCCGCCAATGCCAAGGGGCCGATCGGATGGTTCATGCCCAATTTCATGATGCCATCTATCGCCGCAGGTTCAGCGATACCTTCCTGCAGCGCCAGGATGGCCTCATTCAGCATCGGGCAGAGGATCCTGTTAGAGATGAAACCCGGTGAATCCCTGCAAGCCAGCGCGGTCTTACCCATCTTCTCAGCCGTGTCGACGACGGTCGCGGTGACCTCATCACTGGTCTGGGAGCCGGTGATGATCTCGACCAGACGCATGACGGGGACAGGATTCATGAAGTGCATGCCGATCACGTGCGACGGTCGAGAGGTGTGACCGGCTATCGCATCGATACTGATGCTCGACGTGTTGGAGGCAAGGATAGCGCCGGGCTTGCAGATTCGATCAAGTTCCCGGAAGGTCGAGAACTTCAGTTCAGGAATCTCGGGTATCGCTTCGATGACAAGGTCGGAATCAGACGCATCCTGTCTTGATGTCGAAGTTCCGATTCTGTCGATGGCGGCGGTGGCATCTGCTCGTTGCATACGATTCTTGTCGACGAGTCGGTCCAACGACGAGCGGATGATGGCCATGCCTCGCTCGAGGTATTCATCCTCAATGTCGATCATCGAAACGATGTATCCGGCCGACGCCGCGACTTGGGCGATGCCGGCTCCCATCTGGCCTGCCCCGAGCACTGCCACCCGCTCGATTCCGACGCTCATGTTGCTGCCGAATGATGCTCACTCCATCAAGGCTCCTCCGAGCCAGATCCATCGCTCCAGACCGCCTCCTCGAGCAATTCCATGTCGTCTCTTGTCGGTGATCTCGTGCCATCTTTTTGACGCCTGAGGATCACCGTGCCGATGATCAGCAGACTGACGATAACGGTCAGGATGGCCGAGTTCAACCTGCTGCCCGGATCGAGGGCAGCCTCGAACACGGTCGCCTCGTCTCGCTGCAGGGTCCTCTCTATGCGTTGCAACTGTCGATTTCCGGCTGCATCCTCGATCCAGACATCGACCGACCAGACCCCGTCTGAGCAATCCGATGAGGTCGTGTCACATTCCAGTGATCGTGGTGAATCGTCGGCACCTTCGCCTTCGATGATGCTGACCACAGTTCCATGCCTCGATAATTCGGCCCTCCACGTCGTCACATCAGGTTCGTCGATGAGGATCTCGGCCCTGATGATACAAGCCTCTTCGGCGGCATCTCCTATCAAACGATCAGCGCGGGCGGCTGGACAGTGAGCCTCGGTCCATAACAGCAACGCGTCCGGCGCGACGCCATCGATCCTGATGTCTCGTAGAACGCTAGCAGAATTACCAGCGGCGTCTGTCGTGCTGACGACGATCTGATGGATGCCGTCATTCGACGGCAGTTCGATGCCAATCTCATAAGAGCCGGTCGGCCGGCAGATACCGGAGGCGTTGAAGGAGGATATCCGTACGAAGACCACCCTGTCCGGCTCACACTCACCCTCGATGTCGAAGGTAGCAGCGAAGGTAGCATGGCCCACCATGGGATGCGAGATGGTCAGATTCGGTGGCACCGTGTCGAGAACCACCTCGAGTTCGTAGACGAACGACCGTTGCAATGCTTCGACGACCAGTCTGAATCGATTATCGCCTTCACTCAGGGCTAGTTCCACGACAATGACCTCGCCCGACGAACGATTGTTCGCGGCAATAGTGATGACCTCGAACGGATCACTGGATGTTCGACTCATGAGGGTTCCCTGGAGAGGACCTCGGGTGAGGTTGAAGGAGACGGTCTGTGTGTTCACAGCAGTGCCATTCCATGGGGCTTCGACCATCGGCTGATAGAGATCCTCGTCGAGTGACACTAGCCGACATTCGATCACACTGTTAGAGTACCACTGGGGTGCCGTCCGGTCAATCGCTTCGATACAAATCTCATGCTCTCCCGTTCGGTTCAACACACCCATGCCTTGTTCGACAATCTGACCGTTCACCACGATCTCCCATAGAACCTCCTCGTCCACGGTCCAATTCAACTGAACATGATGATTCACCAGGTGCGTTCCATCCACCGGAGCGGTCCATAGAAGGGTCGGCGGAGTGCGGTCGAGGATTAGCGGCCAGGTCTCGTCACCGACATTACCGGCCCAGTCAGTGGTTCGAATCCGGATGGTGTATGCTCCATCCTCGATACTCGAGAGGTTCAGAGGGAGATCGATTCCGAACAACTCGGGCA
>CAUZSY010000216.1:0-3067 GCA_963582725.1 Candidatus Thalassarchaeaceae archaeon | reverse complement strand
GCCGGGCCAGCCCGACCGACACCTCGACGGCGGCGCACGGCGGCTGCATCCTGATAGCAGACCAGCCGATCGAAGGCATCGAGCATCTCTCGACTCGCAGCATCGAGACGCCGGACGGACCGCGCTCTTGGCAGGTCCATTCGGTCAGCATCCCAGAAGCGCTCAGCGATGTCTCGCTGGTCATAGGCTGGACCGGCGTGCACGCGTCGACGGCAGCTCTGGTCGCTCAGGTCGCCGACCTGCTGGAGCGACAACCGAGCAAGCGCGAACAGATGGCGCGCATCGCTCAGGTGACTCGGATGGGCGTCGACGCGCTGCAGTCAGGCAACGCTGAGGGCGTCGGCGCAGCGATGGAGATGTGCCATGTCCTGCTCGCCTCGCTCGGTGTCTCATCGGTCGAACTCGACCGGCTCATCGACGCCTCCCGGCCGTTCTCGCTCGGCGCCAAACTGACAGGCGCCGGCGGCGGAGGCTGCATGATCGCGCTGTCACGGCAGCCGCGCCGTTGTTCGGAAGCCATAGAACTGGCCGGCGGCCGCACCATCATCTCTCGCATCGGTGCGCCAGGCGTCCACATCGAATCGGATTGACAACCAGTCTCAGCCGCGCCCGGCACGCCGATATTCATCTCCCCGGCAGAGCGGCAGCCTGCCACAATGGTCGAATATGCGGCCATTCAGTCTTCGGATGGCTATGAGGAGAACAGAATTGGCATGAGCGCCAGTCAACACAGTGCGAGTGCGCTCCAGTAAGCCGGTTTCCACTATGGTTTGAGGTGACGGATTAGCCCACTCCTTTAAATACCGTTGATAAACCGGCGACACCATGAGTGATGAAGATCGATTAGTCGTAGTGAATGTAGTAGCGAGCACCAGGGTGGCCGAGGAACTCGACCTGCCGGAGATCGCCATCGAGCTCAACTGTGAGTACGAGCCGGAGCAGTTCCCGGGCGTCGTCTACCGTGTCGTCGACCCGAAACTCGCCATCCTGATGTTCCGATCCGGCCGCGCTGTCTGCACCGGCGGCAAGAACGAGGGCAACATCCACACCGGTATCGAGCGGATGATCGGCGACCTGCGGGCCGCCGGCATCGAGACCTGGGACCTGAAGGACGTCAGCATCGAGGTCCAGAACATGGTCGCCACCTACGCGCTCCACTACCCGGAGGAGTACGACGGCGTCAGTCGCGATCTCGACCAGCGGATGAAGGTCATCATGGAGCCTGGACATGCCGACTCCAACTCGGCCGGTTGGCGAGCCCCGACCAGCGAGGAGACCGACGCTGAGGACGAGCGCATAGGGCCGCTGCCAGCCGGTGAACCGCTGGCCGGACTACCGCGCCATCTCAACCTCAACAACCTGACCTTCCACCTTCCCTTCGACAAGGTCGAGTACGAGCCGGAGCAGTTCCCCGGCCTCATCTACCGGCTCGATTTCCCGAAGGTAGTCTGTCTGATCTTCGGCAGTGGCAAGATGGTGATCACGGGGGCTCGTCACAAAGATGAGATCCTCGAGGCCATCGAGTTCATCAAAGACGAGCTAGCCGAGCTGCTCTGAGTCGTTCGTATCGATTCTCGCGGGAGGCGCGAGATGCTGCTCGGCCGACAGAACGGCGGAGCCGTTCTCCCATTACGGTGCTGATCTGTGGAGGGGTCAGCGGAGATGGATTAGGCTGAGCCGGATCAGGCTGGCGGCCCAGGCGCCCCAGGTGACTCCCCTAGCCAGCCTGTCCGCACCGACCTCGGTCAGCGGTCGGCGGAGCAGAACATCGGATAGACGGATGACGAAGAAGCGATTCGGCTCCGTCATGTCGCGCCGCTTTCCCAGCAGCCAATTCTCCAGATCGGTCAGGATGCACACACTATCGTTCAGGCGCCAGTGCAGCACCATCAGAGGCACGAAGAAGAGGTGGAACCAGAGAACCGGTTCGGGACCGAGGAAAGCGACGATGCAGAACAGCGTGATGCTCAGATGCAGAGCCAGCACACTCTTCGCCAGCAGCCGTCTCACCAGAGTTGCATCTACGGTATCGAGATCGAGTGACAAGGCATCGGACAGGTTCTCTACTACAGCGGAATCGTTCGCGACGACCGTTCCATCGACGACCCCATGCATCAGTGCAGCCGGGTCCCCCTCGCCGGGGATGGCCCCTCGTGCTGTCGCCTCGGCCATGCTGCGGATGGGGCGTCACGAATCAATCCCCACCCCCGTGAATCGGAGAGCCGAGTGGGATGGAAGGTTCGGCCACCTCGGAGCCATCTCCATCCCCCCGAACCAGCGCTCCTCCACAACCCCTGCCGTTCACCCTCGGAGGGTCTGTGCTTCGACCGTCCTTGCTGCTGGGATACTGAGCCCGGCGGTGCGCGGCCCCGCGCCCTCCGGGCGCGCCGCGGGGTAGAATGGTTGATGAACGGGCCGTCGGTTGATTCGTGCCATGCTCGTCGATCCGCGGGTGCCGTCCGGTCGCCTGCCGCTGCTCATCGTGCTGCTGCTCATCGCCACCTCGGCCGTCAGCCTGCAGACAGATCCGACCGAGCCCGCGATGGCCGGCAGCGAGGATTTCCTCGGCAATGCGGAGCAGACGAGCATGCTGGTCAGCGGTCCCCGCAGTGCCGCCGGAGTTGTCGATGTTCCATCGTGGCGAGTCGGCGACCGGTGGACCTATGACGGCGAATTCGATGTCGCGCAACTGGTCGCCAGCGGTGGCGTGAGCGCCCAGATCGGCATACTGACCGGGACTCTGAACAGGAACCTGCAGGACATCATCACGATGACCGTCGAGAATCGCAGCACTCTGGTCTACGAGGTCCGCAGCGTCGGCACGTTCGGCGCCAACGGCGTCAGTCTCGACGGCTACAACGGCGATCTCTCGATCGACTATGACTCGACCGACCTGATCAGGGTCAGCGACCTCGCCAACATCCGGCTCTCGATGGGCCTCGAAGTCGATTTCTCGACCTTCGGCGGCCTCATCAACATAGATGTCGCCGATCTGACGATCGTCACCACCTACCGGCCGCCACAAGAGGGACACGACTTCCCGATCAGTGTCGGCGATCAGTGGAAC
>CAUZSY010000215.1:0-3086 GCA_963582725.1 Candidatus Thalassarchaeaceae archaeon | reverse complement strand
GGCGACGCTCAGCAGCGACAGGGCGAGGATCCATTCGATGCTGGGCGTGAGAGAGAGGAGTCGGCCGAGGGGTTTCTGGAGCGGCAATGGCTCGACACGACGCCCGGCCAACTCGATGTGGAACTGGGTCAGTTGGCCAACGCCAAGGATATTCTCGCCAGGCGGAAGAGGCGCTCAGAGGAGGACGGCGATCCGGGCGAAGAACAGGGCGGAGAATGACACCTCTAGGCCGATCAGGGCATCCTCTACCATCACCTCCGGGGCGTGGACCGGAGAAGCGAATGACGATTCGGGGGGCGGTCGATGACATCCCTGCGGCGACGGCGTCTGCATCGGCGGTTGGACCATCCGGAGACGAAGGGTTAGCATGGTGATCGAATGGCGGAGAGGGGTGCTGTGGAGAAGGGTCATAGACGGTGCGGCAGGCGGAAAGAACGTGACTGACTGGCGAAGCCGAGTGCAGTCTCTGCCGCCCGAGCAGCGGATGATGTTCGAGGGTGGCTCACTGAGCCAACTGTTCCTGCGGCTGCCTCTGATCATCGCCCATCCGACCTTCGTAGGCGCTTTCTACGGTGCTCTGATATCCCTGACCACGCTTCTACCGATGTTGTACATCGGCCTTCAAGTGCAATCGATGGAGGTCACGGAGACGGTGCGCAACTGGGCTTATCTCAGCCTGCAGATGATCTTCATCACCGGCATGCTCGGCGGCGTGTCCGCGATGATCGCCGCCTTCACCAGACGACCGCCGGTGTCATTGGAGAACCGGCGGAAATGGCTCTTCCCCATTCCCTTCATCGGGCTCGTTCTGATGGCCGCCATCCCGCTGGCCCCCGAACTCGGCATCCCCGGTGGCCTCGCCTGGCTGCTGCTGATGGCTCCAGGCCCCATCTACATCCATCTCTCGTACGCGCCACGATGGCGCATCCTCGACCGGCTCGACAGAGGTCGGACGATCGACGGCGCGGTCAGATACGATGCGCCGACGGCCGAGCCGGCTGCCGACGCTGATGTCCACGCAGCCGTCGCGGAACTCGCGGCCGAGGAGTGACCGACCAGCACGGAGACCCCGAAGCGTGCTTCAATTCTCCGCCGTCACGTTGGAGACGTATGTGTAGACCCTGATCTGGGCATAGGCGTTTGAATCGTCGCCGATTACTGAAGGACCTCCACCTCCGTTGACATTGGCGGTCACCCGGAACGTCCACGGCATGCTGCTCGCGACATCGGTGCCGGACATGTTGACCGCCAGAGTTCCGGAAGAGGCCCAGTACTGGCCGCCGATCGGCTCGGGCCGTTGATTCTCCATGTATCGGCTCGGGCTGCCGAATCCACCACAATCCGAATCGGCGTCCAGCGTGAATGTCAACGGATCGAGATTCGAGAAATCGATGTCGGCTGGCGGCATCAGTTCGACATCGAATGTATCAGAATCATCCCCTACCAAGGCTCCATCTCCTTCGCCACAGGGGATTTCAAATTCCAGGCTGCGGACATGGTAGAATCCCTCTGTCATCGGGTGCACCGTCAACTCGATCGACTCCCCATCTGCCAACTCCGTGAATTCCGTCTCGTTCAAGAATGACTCGTATGACGTCATCACCGAATACCTGTCGAGGTCCTCGGTGGTGGCGAAGGAGGGGTGCAGCACGAGATTGCCGACTCCCGAACCGAGGGTCGCCACTATCGTCAGCATGACGACGGCCAGAACGGTCGGACGAGCGACCCACGGCGTGCTGTCGAACAGGTCGGTGAATCGTCCTTCCTCGAATGCTTCGCGCGTCTTCGGGGAGCGGATGGCGGTGACAGCGAGGTCGAGCAGGCAGAGCAGTGTGAGTCCGGCCAGCAGACCGGCCGAGGTGGCCCCCCAACCAGGCTGCCAGACCGCTTCCGCATATCCGGACGAATTGCCTTCGATGACTACAGAGCCCATCATCGAGCCGTAGGCCGAAGGACCGCCGCCCTGCCAGTAGAACCTGGCATTCTCCGCCGGTATCGTCCGATGAGCATCGGCGTCAATGCTCTCGCCTACCGCCTCTTCGAATCCCGATGTGCCTAGACCGATGGTGATGAAGAGGCCGATCAGCAGCAGGGCGCGCCAGCCTCGCGAATCGCCACCGGCCCGGTTTCGCAGGGACGATGAGAGTGAGAGCGGAGCAGCGACGGCGAAGATCATCAGTGCAGTGAGCCCCGGCCAGCGCATCTCGGAGACCTCGCTGGTCACCGTCCCGAGCTGTGGGTGAGCGTTGTGAGCGTCCATGCTGCTGCTCGAGACTGCATCGTCCGGGTCCTCGACCTCGAACAGAGAGTCGTTGGTCTGTAGGACCTGCCACTGAGTTACCGACCAGACGAAGACGTGCTCGGAAGCGGTGACATCATCATCCTCGAACACGTACACATGCTGTTCGAGGGTCATCCACGGCAGCAGCAGCACGCCGAGCAGCAATACACCGATCAGTGACACCATCGCGATGGGCGCCTTCGAGGCGACCGCCTCGGAAGGCAGAAGCGATGCCGGCAGGAGCGGTGGCCGATCGCCCTCCAGCCCTGAATCGACCTTCCGTGCCACCGGCGGGGCGTGCAGCACCGCAGCGACGGCGAACAGCAGACCGGCGACCAGATTCAACCACAGCACGCCGCCTGGCGACCAGCTGATGATCCAGTCGGCGCCGGTGATGATCTCATCGACCTCGCCGCTGACCGTCGGCTCGATCTCGAACTGCTGGGAATCGCCGCTCTCCAGTGATGACTCGACTCCTGTACCGAAATCGCTGAGCACCCCCATCGCTGCTGAGAGAGAGGCGAGGCAGACCAGACCGAGGACGGTGGCGAAGGTCCAGCCGTGTACATCGGATTCCTCTTCGTCGAACGGACGTCTGAGGTGAGCGATCAGTCCGGCCGACACCAGAAGTGCGAGGAATGTCGCTCTGCCACTGGTCGAAGAGACATCATCGGAGAGAACCTCCATCACATCGAGATCCAGGAAGCCGCGATCTGACACGGTGTCATAGTCGCTCCAGACGACGGGTTCCGGCTCGAACAGCATGGTGCCGTTCTCGTCGTAGTCGAACCCTTCGACGGTCTGG
>CAUZSY010000214.1:0-3095 GCA_963582725.1 Candidatus Thalassarchaeaceae archaeon | reverse complement strand
GGCTCTCGTCGAGCGGTCTCACGAAGCTCAGTTCCGGAGGCAGTTCCAAGAGGTTGTACCGGTATGGCACGTCGATGGTGCCGCCGTGCTCTAGTTCCACCTCGAGCCAACCGGTCCAGATTCCCGGTTCTGGCGGTGAGGCGTAGGTAAGGTCGATGGACCAGGCCGCTTCTGGCATCGCGCCAGCCAACTCGAGACTTCCGTTCGGCCATGTCGTGTTGATGGTCATGGTGTCGAAGGGGGTGTATCCCGTCGCCTGCAGGTCATCTCCGACGACCGTCGTGATGCGCAGCCAGAACGTGTCGTTGCCGGCCGCCACATCGTACCCGTGCACAACGACCCAGTGGTCACCGGCGGTCGGCTCGGAGATGATGATGGACTCGATGTCGTTCCAATTGCCGCTCAACCCCACCTGCTCGCCGTCCCAATCTATCACACCGTTGCTGTTCTTGTCTCTATAGATGTACAGATCGAGATCATTGCCGGGTGAGCCACCTATCTCCACCGAGATCTCCTCGCTGTCCGCCGGCACCGTGAACGGATGTTGATAGGATGAACTGGTGATGTCTCCGGGTGTGTCCTGAGAGACCACCTGGGATGGCAACAGAACCGGTCTCGACCAGCCGTGCGCTGTGACAGAGGAGATTCCTATATCCATGGTCGAGACCAGCCTGACCGTCTCGTTTCCGGCCGCCTTCGACCAGTCCTGGACATGCCTCTCAAGGCCACCACCGACAGGTGCCAGATAGCCCACCGTGATGTTCAACGGCGCGTCATTTGTCGATACCCCGTGCATCGCGGAATGCAGCATCATCTGCTTCAGCCCGGGTGTCGCTTCAGCCACCAGGAACTCGTGCGACGAGCCGGTACTGGTCTCGTAACCGTAGATGCCGCTGCCACGGTCCTTGTTCTTCGATCCGGTCTCGATCTCGAAGGTGTAGGGGCCGTAGTCGGCAGGTGCTTCGAGATTGTAAGGGTGGAATCGTTCACCCATCCAGTGCACATCGACATCGGTGTAGGAGTTGTTGGGCCAGTCGACATCGATCAGGATGCTGCCGTTCGAATTGAGCGAGGTCGGCCAGTCTATGGTCAGGAACTTCCAGTCACCGGACTCGCTCCTCCAGCCCCACCGCTGTGCGCCTTGCAGCCAGGTCTCCTCGTACAGCGTCTGATTGCTTAGGTTGCCATCTATATTCGCAGCTCTAGCTTCGAATGGACCCTGCCACATGACGTTCGTGATCAGCGGCCATACCCAGCCTCTGCCCGTGCCGTCGATTACGCTGTTGTTGGTATCCAGCTGCAACCAATCCATCTCGACACCGTGCTGCCTGATACCGCCGTCAGCATCGACAGGCACAGAGATCGTGATATTGGCCGAGATGCTAGAATTGGCTGGAATGGTGAGAGTCGGTGTCACGCTGATCCACGGGTCATTCGTCAGTCCGAACGCAGTCCAATCTATGGCTATCGGCAACGGATCGATCGAAGAGTCCCGCACCTCCTCACGCCAGATCGCCAGCAATAGTCCATCGTCGGCCTGGTCGATCGGATGTCCGACTCGGACCTCGACCTGGGGTGATGCATAGGTGTGCTCGGTCAGCATCGCGAACTCGTCGCTGGCCTCGGTCCACTCACCGGCATCGACCTGCCTATCGCCATTGACATCGTCATGCCAGAGACCGTCGCCGTCGTTGTCGGTCCAGCGCCATATCCGCAGATAGACGCGATTCTCGGATTTGTAGTTCTGGTCACCATCGAAGCCCTGGCCGTTCATCGTCGCCCTTGCTCGTATCAGATCGGTGCCATTCGGCAGGGTGTGGTTCGCATCACCGACGATGTGCAATGGGAAGACGAAGTCCGGGGTCGCAGCCTGGTAACCGTCCCAGGTAGCGTTCGCGCCCCCCTCATCAGTTGAGTTCCAGATGAAACCATCGTGCAGCAGCGGCGCATGGGTCACTCCCGAGAGGTTCAATCTGAGGTCGGTCGATCCGGGATTGTCGAGGTGGACCGTCACGGTCTGATTCTGACCGGGTAACATGGCGTTGAGATTGGCGTCGCGATGGGCACCGTGATTCTCGCCTGTCATCCAGGCTGCCGGGCTGACGGTAAGTGAACCGTTCTCTCCCTGCAGTGCGCCTACCGCCCGACTCACATTGAACCAGCCGGCGCCCTGCACCAACGGATCGTAGCCGCGGTCATCTGCAGTCGACATGATGATGTCTCGGACCGTCTGTGAATCCGGCCAACGACCATGTTCGGTCTGATACGCCTGATAGACCAGGGCTGTCAGGCCGGCGGCGACCGGGGTGGCGAGCGAGGTTCCACCCCAGGAGCGTCGAGCCGAGTTCGCTGAAGTGACTTCATTCAACGTCCTGTCTCCGGTCGCCGACCAGCCGACAGCGACGATGTCGGGGTCGAGCCGACTGACCGAATTGGGACCGCGGTTGGTCCACATCGCGGATTCACCCCAGGTGCCACCATTCGACTGGCCGGCCTGTGACGAGAAGGCTCCGACCGAGATGACCCCGTGCGCGCCGCCCGGTGAAGCCGTCGTTCCATAGCCGTGACCGCCGTTGCCGACCGCTACCAGATACGTGGTCTCGGGACTGTACACGCGAGTCAGCCAGTCCAGATACAATGATTGAGCATCAGCACCGTCATCGTGAGCCTGCGAGATGCCGAACGAGAACGAGCCGATGTTCGGCTGGTCTGCTGTCGATGCGTTGCCATCGTAGCCCTCGGCGATGAATCGCCACGAGTCGAACCAGGAGCCGCCGCCGTACAGATTCGCCACAGCGGTCAGTCGGGCGCCGGGAGCCATGCCTAGCACCGCTCCATTCGATATCTCGCCCTGCGCCGCCACCGCACTGGCGCACAGGGTACCGTGGTTGCCACCAGCCTCGTTCGCATCGTTGATCATGAAGAGAACGAGGTCTCCGGCGCCAGCGAGCCGGTTCTGATAGCCGTTGCGAGCTGCGTACACATCTCCGTACGGCACGCCATGCGCGCCGTCGCTGATCCACCAGAGAAGTCCGGCCGATCGATCCCACAGGCCATCTCCATCGGTATCCATACCGGCCGTCTCACTGCCCTTC
>CAUZSY010000213.1:0-3097 GCA_963582725.1 Candidatus Thalassarchaeaceae archaeon | reverse complement strand
GCACCGAGCATCTGAACCAGGCTGGAATGCGTCACCCTCGGCCCGTCGGAGTTCTCCGGCGCGCTCGGTATCATTGTCGACGGAGCCCCCGCCCGGCCACATATCCCACAAGCGGCGGTGGCCGTCAGATGTCGGCTGGAAGGTAGGTCGGCGGCACTGGCGGACAAGGTGATGAAGGCTGCATCCGCGAGGACATGTGAATCGGCGACATCTGCCGGATTCGAGATGATGCCTTCGGAGTGCAGTAGTCCTATTACCAGTGCTTCATCATCCCCTGGTGTTCGCATCAGGATGCCGTATTCGACTATCTTTCCCGCCGCATCCTCGACCGATAGGGAGAGGGCACGTTCACGAGCCATCAGGTCCTTGGTGGGCTTGCGCTGGCCGGACTCGATGCGGACCACCGGTCGTTCATCCGACCGTTCGACCATGTCTCGCCATCCCCCCGTGTGCCTTCTCCTTGACGGTCTCGACCTCTAGCAGCGTCAGTTCCATGGAATGCGTTGAAAAGACCCAACGGTGGGCAATGTACCATGCAGGATGGTCCAAGCATGCTGGAACGTCTCGTCGCGTGCGGCATCGAGGACAAGGAAGCACGGCTGTTGATCAGCCTCTCCGGCCAGCCGTCGATGAAGGCTAGCGATGTCGGGCGGCTCATAGGTCTGTCCCGAATGGATGCATACAACACCCTTCGCAGGCTGCAGGACCGAGATCTGGTCCGGGCCACTATCGACAAGCCGATGCGCTTCAGTACATCGTCGATCGAAGACATCGTCGAGAAGCTGGTCAGGCATCAGGAGCAGGAACTCGGCAGGTTGCAGAAGAATCTGGAAGAGATGCGGAGCGGTACGGCGATACCGCTCATCACAGCCCCTGCCGCGCCACCGAATGGAGAGGCAACGTTCACGGTCATCAAGGGACGGAACGCGATCCACTCCACGATGCGTGCGATGGTCGAGGATGCAGAGCATTCAATCTGGTGTCTACTGGGCAGTTTCGGAGTGCTCCCTCTGGTCAGGAACGGGGACCATGAAGTTCTGAACGAAGCGGCTGAAAGGGGTGTGACCGTTCGCCTGCTCGTCAACATGGACCGTCGGAGTCTGTCACATTACGATGACTTCGATGACCGAATCGAGATCCGCCATTCCGAACTCGCCAGCGTGCAAGCCTTCCTCATCGATGACGAGGTCGCCTTGCAATTGGTGGTCAATGACCCAAACCCGTTCGGCAGAGGCCGCGAAGAGGCCGCTCTGGTCATCGAAGCGTCGGGCTACATGATGGCGCAATCGGAACTGGCCTCGAACGCCTGGGCCACAGCGATCTCTCTTACCGCGATGCGGTCACGGCTCCGCGAGGGCCGGATCACCGAACCGCTGAACATCAGTCTCGGGGATGGCTCGTTCTATCAGCGCCTGCGCGATTCTCTGAAGGCCGGCATGCACGGTGATGTGTCGGCCGAAGGAGAAACGACCAACGCGGTGCTGCGAATCGGCGACCGAGAGATCCTGCCGCGAGTAGATGAATCGCTGCCGAGGCTGGAGGCCCTGGGAATAGACACGAATGAGATTCTACGGACCGTCGGCCGAAGGATCGGTGAGGAGATCCTCTTGGACGAGAAACTGGTCGACGACGGAGAGGGTTTCCAGACGATTCTTGCGAAAGCCTGGAGGGAGTTGGGCATGGGCGAGATTGAGTTCGAGGGAGACCCTGTGCGAATCGTCAGGGTGCATGATTCCGGCTCCTGTGATGGTTCGCCGACTCAGGGGGCTGCATTCTGCCACCTCGACGAGGGAATCCTCGAGGGAATCCTGCAATACCAGTACGGAACCTCGGTCAGGGCGATCGAGCGGCAGTGCATGTCGGCTGGGGAACCGCACTGCCACTTCGAAATCGTCTTCGAGGAAGTTGATTCGGAACGAGTAGTGAGCGAACAGCGATGAGCGACCGTTGAAATAGCCCCGAGCAAGGTGACAGACATGGGACTGCTGGGCGGTGGCGGATTCTCGCTGCCGATCGCCGATTCAATCGAGGTGATTCAGGTCGATATCACGATCACCGATTCTGCGAAGACGGCGATGTCGGCGGCTATGGGAGAGGATTCAGCGAGTCACGCACTGGTCATCAGCGCTGACTCCGGTGGCTGTTCGGGATTCATGTACGACATGCAGATAATCGAGAAACCAGATGGCGATGGCTGGCAGACCATAGAGGTGAACGGCGTCACCGTCATGATTCACGACCGGGACAGCGCCAGATTGGACGGCATCAGAATCGACCACAGAGCAAGCCTGATGGGTGCTGGATTCCAGATCGACAACCCGAACGCTGACCGCTCATGCGGCTGCGGCAAGAGTTTCGGGTGACATGATGCAGAGCGCCGAGGCGTTCGAGGTGCTCGCGAACGGCGCCGCGGTGATGCGATTCGAATTGCCCTCCACGGTCGTTGAAGGTCGTGATGGTCTGCACCTGTTGCATCGGTTGTTGACCCGACAGGTCGATGACATGCAAGATGGTGATGTCAGGCACGCCTTCCTCTGCGATGGACTCGGACGGGCGATCGACCGGTTCACCGTCTGGAGGCTCGACGATCAGGTGTTGCTCTCCAGCCTGCCGGGTCGAGCCGTCGAGAGTCGTGCTGTCTTGATGGACGCGGTGTCCTGGAAGGACGATGTCAGTCTGACAGCAGGTGATGATGCGCTGTCGAATCTGATGATCGCCGGACGCACCGCCAGACCGCTGCTCATCGGTCTCGGCATCGACCCGGATGACCTGATGGTAGGCAGATCCGTTCAGTATGGTCCAGCCTGGTTCACCGAGATGCAGCCAGTGGTTGGCCAGCCGGCGTACCATTCGGTGATCCCCGCCGGTTCGTCGGATGATCTGGTGGGGACTCTGGTCTCCCATGGGGCTGTCCGACTGGACGACGAATCGTGGCCTTCACTCCGCATCAAGTCCGGTATCCTCGGTGGCGGAACCGAGGTCGACGGCACCACCATCCCTCTAGAACTGGCAGCCGCCACTGACATCGATCTAACGAAGGGCTGCTATCCAGGACAGGAGATCCACGCAAGGATGGAGAGTCGCGGCAAACTAGCGA
>CAUZSY010000212.1:0-3124 GCA_963582725.1 Candidatus Thalassarchaeaceae archaeon | reverse complement strand
CGCGGCGACAATGAGAAGGCGCGAGTCAACATCCAGCGATACAAAGGGCTGGGGGAGATGAATCCCGAACAACTGTGGGAGACCACGATGGACCCTGAAGAGAGGACGCTGCTACTGGTCCAGGTCGACGACGTGCTGGCGGCTGACGAGATGTTCGACATCCTGATGGGAGAGGATGTGCCTGCGAGAAGGGAATTCATCGAGCGAAACGCGGCGGAGGTGACCAACCTTGACGTCTGAAACGAGTGATGAGACGCCCCAGAACATCGGCGATCTGAAACTGAAACAACTCGGGCAGGAGATGCAGGAAGCATACATCAACTACGCCATGTCGGTCATCATAGGACGTGCACTTCCAGATGTACGAGATGGGTTGAAGCCGGTACACAGGCGAATCCTGTACGGCATGTATCAGAGCGGCCACACACACGAGAAACCATTCTCCAAATCGGCTCGTTCGGTCGGTGAGGTGATGGGTAAGTACCACCCCCACGGCGACCAGTCGATCTATGACACGATGGTGCGAATGGCCCAGGATTTCAGTCTGCGCTATCCACTGATCGAGGGGCAGGGAAACTTCGGTTCGATAGATGGTGATCCACCAGCTGCGATGCGTTACACAGAGAGCAGATTGGACTCCATAGCGCTGCATCTCATAGAGGACATCGCAAAGAACACGGTCGACTTCCAGCCGAACTTCGACGATTCCGAGCAGGAGCCGACCGTGCTTCCCGCTCGGCTGCCGAATCTTCTCCTGAATGGCAGTGATGGCATCGCAGTCGGCATGGCGACCCGCATCCCACCGCACAATCTCAGAGAGATGACCAACGCCATAGCCATCCACATCGAGGCGATCAAACAGGCGATGAATGGCGACCCAGAACAACCGCCAAAGATCTCACTCGATGAATACATGGAACACATCCAAGGCCCGGATCTACCGACCGGAGCCACCATCTATGGCATCGATGGCATCAGGGACATGTATGAATCCGGACACGGTAAATTCCATGTCCGGAGTCACTGCGAGGTGGAGGAGAAGGGCTCCGACAAGAAGATCATAGTCCACGCGATACCGTACCAGGTACGGAAATCAGCCATGCTCGAACAGATAGCAGAACTGGTCAGCAGTGACCAGGTGAAGGGAATCAGGGACATCCGCGACGAATCGAGCAAAGAAGGCATCCGCGTGGTCATCGAGGTCAAGCAGAACGCCGATCCCCACGCAGTCCTGAACCAACTCTACAAGTCATCGAGACTTCAGGAGAGCTACTCTGCCAACATGATGGGCATCATCGACGGGCAACCGGTTCGCCTCACCCTGTCGGTCATCCTGCACACCTGGGTGCGGCACCGCGAGCAGGTGGTGAGCCGGCGCACGGAATTCGAACTGCAGAAGGCCGAGGCGCGAATACATCTGATCGCTGCTCTTCTGATAGTCGCTGAGAACGGCCGCGAGATTACCGATATGATCCGAGATTCTGAGGACTACGCCGAGGTGCACCAGAGGCTCGAGGCCAGGTTCTCGATGAGTGAAGTCCAATCCAAGGCGGTCTACGACATGCCTCTCGGCAGGCTGACCAAGCAGTCGGTCGGCAAGCTGGAATCAGAACAGAGCAATCTGGAGTCTGAGATCGATAGGTACCGAGTGATCCTCGAGAACCGGGTCGAGGTTCTCGACATCGTGCTCTCGGAATTGCAACAGGCGACAGAGAAACACGGCGATGAACGACGGACGTTCATCGACCCGATGCCGCTCTCGATGGATCGCGAGGATCTGATCGCCGAGCAACCGATAGTCGTCTCTCTGTCACAGGAGAACTACCTGCGGCACACGCCGGCTGAAGCATTCAGGCTGCAGCACCGAGCCGGCAAAGGGCTGAAGGGAGTCTCGACGAAGGACGAGGATTTCCCACAGTCCGTGCACGCATGTTTCAGCAAGGATCGATTGTTGATCTTCACCGACCAGGGGCGAGTCTACGGTCTGCGAGCCTGGGAGACACCGAGAGCGAGCAGGCAATCGCGAGGCAGCCATGTCCGTAACCTGCTCGAAGGTTTCCGGACCGATGAGAACATCGTCACAATCCTGCCATTGAGCAGGGAGAGGCTGGCCGATCCCGAAGGTCATGATCTGGTCTTCTCGACCGCACAAGGCCGGGTCAAGCGGACCTCGCTGGCCGAGTACATCAGAATCAATCGGAACGGGAAATACGCGATCAAGCTGGTCGAAGGTGACGAACTGGTCTCGGTCAGACCATTCGAACTGGGTGACGAAGTGGTGATGATCACAGGGGAAGGTTACGCATGTAGATTCCATGGCGTCGAAGTCCGCGCCTCGGGCAGGGTGTCACAAGGTGTCAGGGGCATCAGGCTGAGGACCGATACCGACCGGGTCGTCGGCATGATCGTGGCGCGAGAGCCGACCACTCAGATCCTGACCATCTCTGGCAGAGGCATGGGCAAGCGGACCCGACTCGGCACGGCTGAGAAGACGAGGGCGGTCGACGCTGATGGGACACCCAAGTTCGACAAGCGTGGTGAACAGAAGACGAAGACCGATGGATATCGGAGAACCCATCGAGCCGGCAAGGGTGTCAGAACGATGTCTCTGGATGAAGGCGACAGCATCGTCGCGGTGCAGCAGGTCCCAGATGAAGCAGACCAACTGTTCATCCTCGCTGAGAGTGGCATGATGATTCGAATACGAGCCGGGCAGACCAAGGAGACGACCGGTCGGATCACCAAAGGTACGAGACTGATGGAACTGCGAGACAAGGATGAGGGTGGAAAGCGCCTGGAGTCCTACAGTGACCGCGTCATCGCGGTCGCCAGGATGCCTGCCTGGCTGGCGAACGATGATGTGGACGAGATCGCAGGTTCGACCGAGGAGGAATGAGGTCCACCGTTCGGCTTAAGTCGGCCGCGCCGGTGGTCGCGACGCCTTGCGGCGTTCGCATAGCCTGGCCATTGCGCCGGATTGCTAATCCGGTGGGTTCATCCCACGAGAGTTCGAATCTCTCACGTCGCGCCTACTGCGACGGGTCGGAATCGTTCGCACCAGCACATCGCGTTGTCGATCCCGAGGAACCCGAACACCTGGAGTGTCAGCATCTGCCCGATGGCA
>CAUZSY010000211.1:0-3196 GCA_963582725.1 Candidatus Thalassarchaeaceae archaeon | reverse complement strand
CCGCGTTCCCGGACGACATGCCGATCGAAGAGGGTCTGATGCTGGTCGGCGAGACCGAACAAGGCAAGATGCCATTCAGAATCGTCGCGTTCACCGATGACTCCGTGACCATCGATTTCAACCACGCATTGGCCGGCAAGGCGCTGACCTTCGAGGTCGAGGTGATGGAACTCAGGGATGCTTCCAAAGAGGAATTAGAGCACGGTCACGTGCACGGTGCGCATGGCCACCACCACTGATCCTCCCGCGGACCACCGGCGGCCTCTTTCGGTGGGTCGGGCCATCCACATAGGGACATCCGGTGAACCGCATCCGGTGCGGCTCCCGTCCTCTGCTAGAGTCCCTCTACTCGTCAATCGACGAGCCAGACTAGATCTGATTCCTCGGTCGTCGGCGCTCGGCAGGTCATGCCTTCGCACAGCCAGGCCATCCACGCCGCATCGCCGCGGTCCCTGTCGTCGACCGCGCTGCGGGTCGAGATGACGAGGTGCCGGTCGGCGGCGGTCCTGCGGAGCCGAGCGACCGCGGCCGGTTCGCTGCCGTCGTGGTGGACGTGCCAGACGCTGAACGGCTCGAACAGGTCGGCGGCGGCGTTCAGCAGGGTCCAGTACGCCGGTCCACGATGCATCAGCCCGTCTGTGAGTCTGGCGATGGCGGCCTCGGCATGTCGCCGCCACCCGGCGGCCTGCAAATGGGCCGGCCATGCGCCAAGCAGATCGGCAAGAAGACGGACGACCACGGCGGTGCTGCCGGGCACCGCCGAGTCGGTCTCGCAGCGCTGGCGCACCGGCAGATCGCCGTGAGCCGTGGTAGAGAGCCAGAAACCACCGGCCGCATCTGAGAACGCTTCCAGCAGCCTGTCGGTGATCGACAGCGCCCGCTCGATGCAGGTTGCGTCGTCGGTGGCCAGACCCCAGCGGAGCAGTCCGAGAGCCGCCCAAGCGTGGTCGTCGAGGAACCCTGTGCCGCCGTCGACCGGGCCGCGCCAGGTTCGCAGGACAGCGCCGTCGGCAGTGGTCGAACGGTCGAGCAGACCTCGGACGACGTGCGCGCCGATGCGCGCTGCCCGGTCCCCTTCAAGGCTGGTCAATGCGACCAGCAGCATGCCGTTCCAAGCGGTCAGCACCTTGTCGTCGGTGCCCGGTCGCGGCCGTTCTGCGCGGCTCTCAAGCAGCGCCTGACGGAGCCTCTCCTCGATGTCCGCATCGAGCCCCTCGACCTCGGAGAGCGCCAGCACGCTGCTGCCGCTGTCCTCGAAGTTGCCCGTGTCGGTGACGGTCCAGCGTGCACGGGCCAGCGCTCCGTCCCGCTCTCCGAACACAGCCTCGACCTCGGCCGGCGTCCAGACGTAGAACGCGCCCTCCTCCTTGTGCCCGGTGCCGTCGTCGGAGTCGGCGTCAAGGGTCGACCAGACGCCGCCGTTCGGGTCGAGCATCTCCCGCTCGAGCCACATCAGCGTCAGCCCGATCACTCGTTCATGGAGAGACCGATCCCCTACCCCATCTCGCAGCGCGCGGTCGTGTATCGGCAGCAGCAGCGCGTTGTCGTAGAGCATCTTCTCGAAATGCGGCACCGCCCAGGCGGCGTCGACGCAGTATCGGTGCCAACCGCCTCCGAGGTGGTCGAACAGACCGCGCTCGGCCATGCAGCGGAGCGACACCTCGACTGCCTCGCGGGCTGCCTCGGAGCCCTCTCTCTGCAAGCCCTCCAGTTCCATCGGATGCGGGAACTTCGGCGCTCCCCCGAAGCCGCCGTGCTCCGAATCGAACATCTTCAGCGAATGCTGCACCGACGCCTCCGTAACCGAGCCGACCAGGTCTGCGAGGTCTTGTTCGCCGGCCGTGCCTGCAGAAGCCGACCGGCCGATGTGGTCGGTGATGCGTTCGGCGTTCTGCAACAGGTCGGACCGGTCGTCGCGCCACTTGTCGGTGAGCAGCGTCACCACCTGGCTCCACGAGACGCGGCCGTAGCGCGGCTCGGGCGGAAAATATGTGCCGGCGAAGAACGGTTTCAGGGTTTGCGGGTCGATGAACGCATTCAGGGGCCAGCCCCCCTGACCGGTCAGCGCCTGGCAGGCGGCCATGTAGAGCGCATCGACGTCGGGTCTCTCCTCGCGGTCAACCTTGATGCAGACCAGTCGACTGTTCATCAGGGCCGCCGTCGCCTCGTCGTCGAACGACTCGTGCTCCATCACGTGGCACCAGTGGCAGGCGGCGTAGCCGATCGAGACCAGCAGCGGCCGGTCCAATGCTCTCGCCAGTTCGATCGACCGATCGTCCCACGGCTGCCACGCCACCGGGTTCGAGGCGTGTTGAAGCAGGTAGGGAGAGGTGCAGTCAGCCAATCGGTTGGTCGGCTCCTCGTCAGCCATCTTCACAGCCCTCGCCGACCTCACTCACCGGTCGCGTCTGCCGGCGGTTCGACCGAACCGCCATGCGCTTCCAGCAGGTCGATGGGGATGATCGCCAGCGCCTCCTCGTGGGTGCATTCGAGACTCACCGGACAGGCGACACCCTGCTCCGCCGCATCCAACCAGGTCTGCGCGCAGACGCACCAGCGGTCGCCGGCGGTCAGGCCGGGGAAACCGTGCTGTGGTGCGGGGGTGATCAGGTCGTTGCCCTGTGAACGGGCGAATTCGAGGAACTCGTCGGTGACGATGCAGCAGACGACATGCCGTCCGAGGTCGGTCTCGTCGGTGTTGCAGCAACCGTCTCGAAACCATCCCGTCACCGGCTCGGTGGAGCACGGTTCGAGGTCGCCGCCGAGGACATTGACACTTGGATGCACATGGGGGGCAGGCCGTTCGATGGCTATCAATCCGTGTCCGGCGTCAGAGGCTCGCGTCGGCTGACGATCAACGGACAGGGCTCTGCCCTCGCGAGGCGCAGGATGCTCAGGGCACGACTCTTCTCTGCCTATCCTATGTATGCGGCCTCACCGTGCAGAACATCGTCAATCCCGGACTCAGAATCCTCGTCCACTCTCACGGGTGTCACCCGGTCTATCGCATAGAGAATGCCGTATGTGAACAAGAAGGCCCAGAGACAGGCAATGACCAATCCGCCCAACTGCACCATGAAGAAGCCCGAGTTTCCATGATACAGACCATCGTACCCACCGATGCTCTTCGAGGCCAGAACACCCAGCAAGATGATTCCCAGGCCTCCACCAACACCGTGAACACCCCAGACGTCGA
>CAUZSY010000210.1:0-3200 GCA_963582725.1 Candidatus Thalassarchaeaceae archaeon | reverse complement strand
CAGTTCCGCAGTGAGACTCGGCTCACCGAGCGGGAGTTCGATGCGTTCGCGAGGCGCTGCATCGAATCCTCCCCACTGCGGTCCGTGCGCGTCGTCGGGGTGATCGTGCAGCCAGAGGCCGGCGTGGTCCAGATAATCTATGCCGAGGCTCGCATCGCGTCCTATCACCCGTAGCGCTCTGACCTTGCCGCGGACCCGACTGCGCCACGAGACGGTGATGTGGGCGTCGACACCGGCCTGATTCCCAGCCACCCCTGCTGGAAATCGCATGTGTATGGTCGCGTGGTCCTCTATCCCTGAGGGTGTGCTGGCCGACGCGATGGCTTCGACGATGTCGGGTTCGACCTCTCCGAGCAGGTCGCAGCAGATGTCGAGATCGTGAATGGCCAACGCAGCGATGACTCCTATGTCGAGGCGAGGTTCGCGCACCGAAAGGCGCTCGCTCTCGATGTGAAGGATTGATCCCAGTCTGCCCGACTCGATGATTCGGCGGGCCTCCCTGATTGCGGCGTGATGGCGGAACAGGTGTCCAACCATCAGCAGGCGGCCTTCGTCGCGGGCCGTCTGAACCAGACTGCGCGCTTCGGCTTCGTTCATGGCGAGAGGCTTCTCGACCAGCACGTCCACTCCCTGCTGCATCAGTGATTTGCCGAGGGATGCGTGCTGCGGGGTCGGTGTCGCGATCGTGGCTGCATCGATTCGATGTTCGGCGAAGAGGGTCAATGCGTCGGTGTGCCATACACAGTCGAATTCCCCCGCCATATCGCGAGCGCGCTGTTCGTCAAGGTCGCATACGACCAGTTCGTCGATGATGCCTTCGCTGCGCAGCGCCGCCAGCGTCCGGACGTGGTTACGACCCCAGTATCCAGTACCGACGACTGCGATGCGAAGAGACATCGGACCGCGCCAGCCGGGCCGGCTTCAAGACGATGTCGCCCGGTTCCTTCACCGAGAATGGTCAAGGCGTCGGCGGCCTCCGAACGGGTCGTGCCGTCGCGTCTGGTCGCCTGCCTGAGGGATCTCGATCCCCCGGCCGGCGGCGCCGAGATGAGTCTCGCCACGCTGTTGGCTGGAATTGCTGTAGCTGGCCCACTGGCGGCCGATGCGCCAGAGTATGAGCCGTGCGTCCGCGATGAAGTGGTGTCTGAAGACAGGATGCGGAGCGCCTGGCATGTCGATGTCATGCAGTCGGGTGACCGAGGTGAAGCGACGGCGTTGACGATTGATCGACGGATTCATCGAGAGGTGAGCGCGCTGTCAGTCGAAGGCTTCCTGTCAGGAGCTGCTTGGCGACTCCGGTCACGACGCACTCAGCGACCGAACAAGGCCCTCCAGAGGCTGCACTTGAAGCGGCGTAACCGCGCCTTTCGACGCTGGTTGACTCCCAAACTGGTGGCGGCGAAAAGAAGCGCGGACGAAGCGGGGGGAGCTATCCTAGGGGTGACTCAACTCGACTGGTCAGCCGGCGCCGCCGCGGCGTTCGCGGATGTAGGCATCCCGTGGCTAGCCTTCGTCCGCGACGAGTTGCAGTTCCAGCATCAAGACATCTATCGCGAATCAATCGAAGGAGCCGCCGCAGTGTGCGGTGCCGGCCTCGGCCTTCTCGAACAGGTAGGTGAACGATTCGCCGTCAAACGCGCCGCGCACGTGCCTCTGCCGGTCGACTTCGGCGGTCGGTTCGGCTCGCTAGAAGGAATCGTGAAGGCGCGGGAAGACGGCCGCGCGGCGCGCGGCGGGGCGACCGACCTCGATATGCCACGGATTGCAATCGTCGGGGTGACGCCCGAGAAGGGGGCCGCCTTCTATCCACGACTGCTGCAGGCCCTGGCAGCCGACTGGCCGGAGGCACGCGTCGATGTGCATGGTGGGGGCGCGCACGCCGAGGCGCTCGGCCGCTTCCCTAACGCGACCTGGCACGGTCACACTCCCGTCGAGCAGGTGTTCGTCTCCTGCGACGTGCACCTGCTGACCGTTCAGAGCACCGGCTCATGGGGTCGAGTCATCAACGAGGCGGGGCTGTTCGGAGTGCCGTCTGTGTCGATAGACATCGGCAGTCAAGGTGAGGCGGTAGGGTCTGGTGGCGCCATCTTACCGGCCGGCGCTGGCGTCGATGCGTGGGTGGAAGTGCTGCGCAACACCTACAATGACAGAGAGGCGCTAGGTGAATCGGCCCGATCGCACGCAGGCGTCATTGACCATCGGCGCTCGATAGCGATGTTTCGAAGCCTCATCGAGGATGTTGTGACTGGTTGACTGATTGCTCGGACCTCAGGCGTGGCGGCCGGAGTTGAATGAATCCACGTATCACCCATCGCTGGTGAATCACGGCACTGGTGATAGTGGCGGAGCAGGTCAGTCGAGCCGACGGGCGGGATTGCCCGCGTAGGTCCCCGCTTCGGTGATGTCTCTGGTGACTACGGCGCCCGCTCCGACGACCACGTCATCGCAGATGCTGACCGGTAGGATTGTCGCATTGGTACCGATGCTGACCCTGTCGCCTATGCTTGTCGACTGCCATTTCGCACGGTCGCCACCGGCCGGACCCCCACTGCCGAACCTATCGTTGATGAACATCGCACCGTGACTGATGAAGCACCCCTCACCTATGGTCACCATCTCGCAGATGAAGGCGTGGCTCTGCACCTTGCTGCCGGCGCCTATCGACACGCCGCGCTGAATCTCGACGAATGGCCCGACGAAGACGCCGTCGTGCAACTGGCAGCCGTACAGATTGGCCGGTTCGATGATGGTCACACCACTCCCGCACTCGACATCGACGATGCCGCTCTGCAGCCGGCGCGGTTCCGCCATGTGGCCCGACCGGTGCGCCTCGCACTTCAAGCCGGCGCCACTCTTTCAATCTACACAGGCCGGCCGGCGGCAGGAACGGGGGGCCAAACGTGAGCGTATTGATTCGTGGAGGGCGCAGGAGGTTGTCGGTGGAGGGGAGTGAGAGGTGGATCCGATGAACGGTTGCGTTCACTCTGGTTGATATGATCGGACGGCGGCAATGACTCGATCGACCTCTCGCTCGCTCAGATGGGGGTGTACTGGAATAGATACCACGCTGTCGCAGATCGCCTCTGTTATGGGCAGTGAACCGGTCCGGCTCTGGGGATGACTGCGATAGAGTGGTTGCAGGTGGCACGGGATGGGGTAGTGGACGCCGGTCGAGACGCCTCGTTCCTGCATGTGGTTTC
>CAUZSY010000209.1:0-3217 GCA_963582725.1 Candidatus Thalassarchaeaceae archaeon | reverse complement strand
GATGGCGTCCGAGGTGACCGTCGGACTGTGCGGGCAGGGGGCCGATGAGTTGCATGCCGGCTATCCGAGGTACCGCGACCTGAAGGGGCACGCATCAACCATCCGCGAACGACTCGACGCATGCATCCAAGATGCCAGCGGTATGATCTCAGATGCCAGAGCGATCGGACCGGGCCAGCCGTGGTCGGCTCCGCCGCCGGAACCCGAGGTCGTTCTGCGGGATCTGCCCACGGCACTGCAGTTCGAACTCGACAGAGGTCAGTTGAGCAACTTCCAACTGCGACTGGTCGATCGCCACAGCATGGCGCACGGTCTCGAGGTCAGGGTTCCCTTCCTCGGATCTCGTCACCGGGCCCTGTCGCACCGCCTGCCGCTGGACCAGCGACTGGGAACCGACACCGAGAAGGTCGCCCTGCGCCGCGCCGCCGCATTGACCAGATTGCCTAACAGCATCGTAGACCGTCCGAAGCTGCCAGCCGGCACGGCGACATCGCCTCGACTGTTGGACGAGATGCTGACGGAGTTGCGGCCGCACGCGGTCGAGTGGGCTGAGGAGATGGGGCCACTGACAGGGATGTTGCGTGACCAGCCCGACCTGACGATAGGCCTGCGACTCTTTCAGGCGATGCATCTGACCGTCGACGGTACCGGCCGGCGACGCGGCGCCCTGCTCGACCTGTTGGAGGACGTAGAGCCATTGGAGATGTCGATATGAGTGGCGACACCGGCAGCGACAGCACTGCAGGTGGGGCCGGCACCGACCATGCGGTCGCACATCTGCTGGAGCGCCGAGTCCGCGAGACCGCCGCTGACATCGACGCCTGGCTGGTCGAGAAGCGACGGTCGATCCGACCGGCGCTGTACGGCTCCTTCGATGTCCGGGACGCCGGCTGGAAGGTCGCGACCGTCGATGCGAACGCCTTCCCGGCCGGCTTCAACAATCCGCCCGCCGCAGACCGCGCCAGACTCGGTGCCCTTCTGGCCCGATACCTTGCATCGCAGCATCCCGAAGCGAAGCGACTGCTGCTGCTGCCGGAGGCCAACACCCGTAACATAGGCTATGCGGAGAACGTCCGCATACTGGCGTCTCTGCTGGCCAGCGACGGCCGCGAGGTCCTGATCGGCGCGCCGCGACTGAACGGCGTCGAGCGACTGGTCGGCATCGAGGCATCATCACCGCTGGTCGAGGTCGACCTGGGAGATGGCGTCGCGAAGGCGAACGGCGAGGCGGTCGATCTGGTCATCCTGAACGACGACTTGACGGTCGGAGCACTGCCGGAACTGGAGACCCCCGTGCTTCCTTCACCGAGACTCGGATGGTACAATCGGCGGAAATCCGACCATTTCGCGGCCCTGCAACCCCTGCTCGACGAATTGGCGGAGATCCTCGGCCTCGACCCATGGCTGCTCTGCACGCACTGGTTCGTCAGTCTGGACAAGTGTCTGGACAGGGACACCTGCAGGCGCGAACTGGCGGCCGAGGTCGATCAATGTCTCTCGGTGATCGGGGAGAAGTACGTCGAACATGGCATCGATGCTGAACCGTCGATGTTCATCAAGAGCGATCGCGGAACCTACGGCCTCGGAATCCTCCGGATCAATAACGGCAGTGAACTGTTGGATTTGTCCAAGCGTCGGATGAATCGTCTGACCTACGGCAAGGGAGGCTCCGACGTCGATGACTTCCTGCTGCAGGAATCGGTACCGACCGCGCTGAGAAATGGTGCAGCCGTGCTGGAGCCGTGTGGTTACGCGGCCGCCGGCGAGACCATCGCCTGGTTCATGCGAGCCAACATGAAGCGTGGAGAAGTCGACAATCTGAACACCCCATCCACCACCTTCATCCACACCGATGACCTCGATGCCGCAGCGTCCCTGCAGGTCGGTCGTCGGGCGCCGTTGCACCGGCTGCTGGCCGATGTCGCAGCCCTCGCGGTGGCGTGCGAACAGGTCGAGACCGCTGAGCCGTGATGGCTCGGACCGGTCTGCTCCGACCTGCCCGCTGCCATCGTCCTGGTATCAGCGGCCTCAGCCATCGACCCCGTTCCGGGTCCTTCTCTCGTGCTCGAGCAGCCAGAGTTTCGTCCGAGCCCCTTCGGCGGCGCTGTACGCGCCGATGCCGCCGGCCGATGGCAACACCCGATGACAGGGCACCAGCAGGGGCAGAGGATTCCGCGCCATGACAGCGCCGACGGCGCGCTGCGCCATCGGTCGACCGACGGCGGCGGCCACCTCGCCGTAGGTGGTGGTGGTGCCGGGCGGTGCGATCAGGGCCAGCACCTCGCAGACCGCCACCGCGAACGGAGTCATGCTGCGCCGGTCGAGGGCCGGTTCCGGCATCGGCACGGCATCGAAATATCCCTGCAACCAAACGGCAGCGCTGTTGAGATGAGGGCAGTCGGACGGTTCACAGTGCTCATCGCTCCAACCCCACCGTCGCAGGCCGATGGCCGACGATTCGAGCACCATCCGGCCGAGACGAGTCTCGACGGCGCGCATCGGCACGAGGCTCAACCTCCATCATCGGGCGCAGCCGACCCTTCGGCTGCTTCAGTCCCATCTGGTTCGTCGGAGTGCTCCGAACCATTCTCGTCTGACGGCTTCTCCATGCCGATGATCTCGTAGTTCGATGGGAACAGGGCGACCGCGACGCCGGCGATGAAGCAGAAGAGGGCCCAGCCGAAGGCGTTCCGTGAGATCAGCAGCTCGAGTCCTATGGCGACCAGCAGCAGGCCGCCGATGTTCGAGGTCCAGACCAGAGTGCGGAATGTCGAGAGCGAGACGCCGCTCGACCGGCTCGACCTGTATGGGCCGAACTCGGCCCCGAATCGCACCGGGTCGCTGCTCTTCTCCGACATGCGCCGGCCTGACCGCCACGCGTCTTTGAATTCGCCGTGTCGATGCCCTATCTGTCGATCATCAGGATGGCATCGGTCGGGCAGGCGAGGACGCAGAGACGGCAGCCGGTACAGGGGTCGCGGAGGATCCTCGCCTTGCGGTTCACCTCGACGTCAAGGATGGGACTGGCCAGAGGCGTGTCATACAGTTCGATCGCATCGTCATCACAGACCAGCGTGCACTGGTCACAGCCTATGCAGAGCTCCTCCTTAACCCAGGCGACCGTCCCTTCACCTCCCTTCAGGGAGGCGAACTCCTCAGCCTTGGCAGCGGTCATCGCCGTCCGAATGCGCCGTTGCTCGGCCGCCCGCCGTTCCGC
>CAUZSY010000208.1:0-3256 GCA_963582725.1 Candidatus Thalassarchaeaceae archaeon | reverse complement strand
CAGAATGGCGAAGAACGAAGTGTTTCGATGGCGAACCAACCCGGCTACGATAGGTCAGTACTGGCTCGCCAAGGATGTTCCGAAAGGAGCCGAAGTGACCCTGAAACCGAATGAGGCATGCGTGGTTCTCGAAGACGGTCGCGTCATCGGCGTCGCCACCCAGTCCCGGATGGAGGTCAATCCTCAGATCGGCTTGCTGAAGAAGGCGTTCGGCGGCAAACAGCCCAACCGTTCCTTCCTGTTCGTTCTGCTCGGCCCACACGACCTGCTTCTGAAGGTGAAGGGCAGGACCGCCGACGGTGAGGAGGCGCAAGGTGTCATCGGCATGCGAGTCACTATCGAGAGGGAGGACGCACCGCGTCTTCTGAGGCTTCCCGCGAAGGGTGAATCTACCATCCACATGGGCCATCTGGTCCGTCTGCTGGAGGCCGAAGTCAACAACGTCGCCGCGAGAGACTTCATGTCGCGTCTGACGATGGATCAACTGAAGAACTCCCCCGAAGCGCAGGAAGAGATCGTCAGCAGCATCCGCAGCGCCATGCGAAAGACCCTGCAGGACAACGGTCTGAGTTTCAACACCTGCTGGGCGTCGTGGACCCAGACCGAGTACGAGCGCGTTCTGAAGATGCAGCAGGACTACGAACTCGCGGCTCAGAAGCACGCCCTCATCGAACAGGGAGAGCAGGACGAGATGGAGCGGATATACCGCACCAATGCTCGCCGACTCGAACTCGATCACAAGTTGAAGATGGGCTCCCTGACTCAGGCGGCGCGTGAAGAGATAGCGACCGAGATAGCGACCATCCGCGCTTCGTCAGACCTAGACGAGGCGCGCTGGCAGAACGCCATCGATGATTGGGAGCGGCGGCAGGCGCATCGCACCCAGGTGATGGATGCAGAGAGCGAGATGCAGAAAAAGGCTCAGAATGATGCCATCGAGATGGCGAAACTCCAGGTCGAGGAGCAACGGATCGTTCGAGCCGCAGACGCAGAGGTCGCCGACGCCGATGCGGCGCGCGAACAGAAGACGCGACTCGATCAGATCCAGGCGGAACGCGAATCGCTGGCGATGCGTTTGGATTCCTCCCGAGCCGAGATGAGTCTCGAACACGAGAAGGCGCAGGCCGACATGGCATTGCGACAGGATCAAACTGAGTTCCAGCAGAAGATGACCGAGACCGATTTCGACCGGGAACAGCGGCAACTCGATGCCGAGGCGGGGCGACGCGAACAGGAATTCGACTCTGTCCAGGAGGCGAAGCGGCGGCGGCAGTTGGCCGAATCCGCGAAGGAGGGATCGAGGCTCGACTCGCACAAGGACATGAGCGACAAGGTGCTCGGAGTGCTCGGTGACATCGCCGGGGGCGGCGCTGCCTCTGATGATGTCAAGATGGAGGCGCTGAAGCAGTTGAGCGAACTGCGGAAGGCCGACGTCTCCGGCTCGAAGGACGCTTACATCGAGGATGATTCTGCAAAAAAAAAGGAATGAGCGGTCAGGGTGAACCCTCGGTCATCATCCAGGACAGCACCAGCGACATCGAACTGACCGGTGACATCGGCGAGTTCGTACTCAAGGACAGCGTCGTCAACATCAACCTGAACACCAAGAACGGCAGGCGGAAGGCATCCGATCAGTTCCACGAATTCCGCAGGGAACTTCGGACGCTCAGGACGAAGCCTGGCAAGAGAACGGTCAAGGAACTAGATGCGATGATAGTCGATCTGAACGAGATGGCACAATCGTTCCTGCAGATCGGCTCGACCTCGATAGCCGCTCAGTACATGGCGCTGATGGCGAGGGGGCAGTTCATGCGCGGCAAGGTCGACAACATGTGGGAGACGGTCGAGACCGCGCTGTCGCTCGACCCGCACTGCGAGTTCGCGCTGCTGCATCTGGGCGAGTTCCACGCCAACATCGCCCGCCGACTGTCCGATTCCGGTGCAGCCCGGTCGGACTGGTCGAAGGCGGCATATTATCTCCGCATCTGCCGAGAGCACGCCGAGAGCGACGGTGCCAGGAACAACGCCGGCTTCCAACTCTGTCAGGCGCTGATCGCGCTCGACGAGAACGAGGAGGCGACCGAAGTCAAGCGCTGGCTGCAGGCCCGCGTCACCAATGTCGACCGCCGTCAGCAGATCGACGACCTGCCCGTCTGAGATGACTCCCCATTCAGGACCAGGTCGTGTAGTCGTCGGCCCCTTCTCCGCCTGAATCCCTCTCGACGCCCTCGGGCCAGTAGCCCTCGTTCTGCAGCAGGACGCGGAACTGCTGGACGGTCTGGACCCGCTTGACATGCTGGGGCCACGCCGCCCTGAGCGCCAGGTCGGCGAGCCACTGCGGATGGTCGGCGGCGGTCACCACGGCTATGTTGTCGGCGTCGAGGATGGCCGGCGGCGACTCGTTGGTCAGCAGGAAGTAGAGGATCTTGCCGAGGCTGTACACGTCGGTGAACGGTCCGGACACGCCGGCGTCCCGCTCGGGTGGGGTCCAGGTGCCCGAGCCGCCGCGGGTGATGCTGACGTCCTCGCCGGTCGCGACCATCTTGGCCAGCCCGAAGTCGATGAGCACGGGGCCGCGCTCGGGGTGCACGATGATGTTGTGCGGCTTCAGGTCGCGGTGGTACACCGGCTCGGCCAGCTCGGCCATGTGCTCCAACGGCTCGCAGACGGCCAGTAGGTATTCGATCACCTTCTCCTGCGGCAGTCGCAGGCCGGTCTTGGCGACCTGCTCCACGGTATTCTTCAGGTCACCGCCTGCAATGAATTCCTGCACCAGCACCGCGGTCCGCTCCCCCTTGCGAGTGATGACCTCGCCGTGCGCCAGATAGGTGGGTATGCGCGGGTGACGGGCTATCTGCAGCAACTCGCTCTCGTCGACCAGTTTCTGGTTCGCGACCGCCAAGGGATTGTGCTGGCCGTGCGCCTGCTTCCAGACCACCGTCTGGCCGGTCGCCTTCTCCCTCGCCCGGAAGACCTGGGCCATGCCGCCCTCGGCCAGCAACTCGCCTCTCTCGAACCTGTTTTGCAGGTCCGATGCATGCTGCTCTTCCCCCGCCAACAGGGGAGCGGAGACGGAGTGAATTGACTTACCGGACCTGAACGCACGAACCATCAACAGCAACTGGTTGTGCACTGAAGCGAACTCCCCGCCCCGTTCCTGAATCTCTTGTCTGATATTCCGGAGGGTCTCATCGACCTCATCAATGGTGTTCTCGGCCGAGATGACATCCGTTTGCACCGACTCGTTCGCCTCTAT
>CAUZSY010000207.1:0-3287 GCA_963582725.1 Candidatus Thalassarchaeaceae archaeon | reverse complement strand
AAGATCATCGAGACCGGCGTGCCCAGCAAGGTGCGGGAGATCATCTGCGACGCCAAAGGCTGTCGGCCAGCCGACTTCGAGGCCTATGTGAGGCAGCGCGAGCAGATCCTGACCGATCTGGTCGAGCGCGACGTCAGAGAGATCGAGAAGGTGACCAAGGTCATTCAGGGCTACTACGCGACGATGGAGTGAGTCTGCGACTGGTCAGTCGATGTTGCGCTGCAACTTCGCCAGAACCGAGTCTGCGGCATCGAGTTTCCGGCGAGCTCGGTCGACAGCCGGCTCAGCTGCCTGTTCGCGTTCTTCGGGGGTCTGCAGCGCTTCGGCTTCGGACGGCGCTCGACCGAATTCACTGAGCAGATTGCGCAGATTCTCGACCACATCGTTGACCCGGTCTGGGTCCAGCGCCAACTGGCTCGGCAAGGTCGGTGCATCTTCAGCCGTGATGTAGCCCATGTGGGTCGCGAGGACTCCTGCCGCGGCGATCAGCCTGGGTCTGACTTCGGGATGGTTTGAATCCCAACCTCGCCGTTCCAGGAACCTGATGAACAGCGCCTGTTCCAAGGTGTCGAACCTGCCTTCGTTCCGGCGAATGACCGTCTCGACCACTCGCTCCAGTGATTCGATCTGCTGTTCTATCCTCTCGAGCGTCCGTTGAGCAGCGTCATCGACATCGTCGATGTGACGGAACAGCACCCGAATGGCCTGTTCGCGTCGGTGGGCGACTGGATCGATGTCCTGTTCGATCTCGGCCAGAGACACCTGCAGGTCGAACAGACCGTGGATTCGACCGCTCATGGCCGGCAGGTCGAGGTCGAGACCGGCTCGGCTGGCTGCCGCCTCGAACAGAGTGCGAGCTCGCGCAACATCGCCTTCCGCCTCGACCAGAATGACCTCAAGTTCGTCGAGCAGGTCGCTGCGGACCTCTTCGAGCCGTCGCAGCGCACGTCGCTCTCGCCAGGTGCCTGGCAACGCCTCCCGAGCTTCCTTCTCGGCTGATTTCCGCACCGCCATCCTCTCGATCTCGGTCAGCACGGCGTCTCTGACCGCGCTGTGGTCTACACCGAAGCCGTGTTCGGCCAGGTCCTCGACGAATGCCGCGATGTCGTCGGCGGCGGGTGATTCAGAGAGCAGCAGGAATTCACGGATCAGAGCGTGCAGTTCGGCTCGTCTCGCTTCTAGGGTGACCAGAGCCCTGCCTGCACCTTCATCGAGAGTCGTCGGGGTAGGGCTGCTGTCGACGATCACCGGCTCTTCATCGACCTCCGCAGCATCGGTCATCTCGGGCTCGTCATCGAATGGCTGCTCATCGACCGAGACATCCACCTCTACCATCTCTTCAATCGACTCGGGCTCAGCCGACACCGGCTCGGCTTCCACACCGGCCTCGTCGAAAGAGGCCGTTATGCTCGGTGAGGTCGCGCGTCGCAGGCTCCGCTTGATCCTGCCCCAGCCCCCTTCATGCGCCGTCAGTACACCGGCGACCCTGACGAGCAGTTGGTTCTTGGTGCCGGACCGGGCCAGTTCGAGGTGGATGCACATCTCGTGCAGTTCGTCTCGGGTCCGGTCGCTCAGCGAGTCGACGGTGAATTTCTTCGGGTCGTGATTCAGGTGCAGCCAGAGCCTTCTGCGTCTCTCCTTCTGCGCGCCGCTGCTCTTCACTCCGAGCACCTTGAGAACTTCACCGAGATTCGAATTCGACATCTCCTGAATACCCTCCCAACCGAGGTCGAGGTCGGTCAACACCAACCCTGCGATCAGCCTTGCGCGCAGCGATTCGACATTGCCCTGCCGGGAGATCTCGTTCTCCAAGGCGATCTCTCGCAGGTCCTGCAACCGCGAGGTGTGCAGATGGTGGAGGCGTTCCGAGTCGATATCCACTTGGGTCCCCTGTCCAATCGGTCGCCTTCATGGCCATTGTATAGGTTCCGTCGCGAGGCTACGGCTTGAGGTGGTTATCACACCCCGTTCCAGAGCGCCGTCAGGGGTCGAGGAACGGCGGTCTCGCCGGTCCTAGTCGAACGCTCTCCTCGTGTGGAGCCTGACTCTCGTCGAGGTAGACCTGCCATTCGCGACAGAGGAAGACGATGGTCGATGTGAAATCATCGAGTGGCTGGATCCGCTCGACGCTGATCGTCCTCCTGCCGTTGCCGGAGATCAGTTCGATGCCGATCTCGATCCTCATCTGGTCATCGATGACATCGCCCTCAGGGTCGATCTCGGAATCTATCAGGAACAGGTCGTGCAGCCGGTCCGCCTCGTTCAACAGAGTCGACAGGCGTCGGTGCCGTACCAGCAGACCGATGCGGTCGTGCAGTTCGGCTGGCGTCGCTTCGAGCAGACGGTTCTGGGCAACCCAGGAGGTCTCTCCCTCTTCGTCGGACCAGTCGCTGATCAGACGACGCGGGAAGCCGCGGCGAGCCACCAGCACCGACAGGTCGGCGAAAGGCACCGGCATGAAGCGGGCCACGCCGCGGTCCTCTGGGTCGGCGGTCAGAGCATGTCGGCGATTTCTGGAGCCGGCGCTCTCGTACAGGGTCCGCGGTACGATGTAGGCATCGATGGCGCCGGACTCTCGCAGGCCTTCGAGCCATTCGAACCTCTGCAACTCGCCGTCCGGCAATGTCAGGTCTTCAGTCTCTGCGAAGGCGATGAACGACCGAATCGCCAGACCCCTCCGCCGGCGCCGCATCTGCCGTCTGAGCAATCGCGACTCGGTCAGGACGATGGCGTCTTTCCTCAGGTAGTCTATGCGGTCGTCGGCCACCATCACATGGAACGGATGCTTTCTCTGGAGAGCTCCGACGACCTCCATGTCCATCGCCTCGAGTCGCTGCCGGGCCACGTGGACCTGATCGGCCGGAGCAGCCAACAGGTCCGCCTCACCCGCGGCCAGCGCAGCGAACGCGGTATCGATCGAATCAGCCGGCTCGACCTCGATGCCATCGATGCCATTCATCGCCCGTTCGAGCCGAACACCGACCGGATGCACAGCGGTGGACAGGCAGAGCACCTTCAACTCGGCATCCACCTCTCTCACCCTCTCCCTTTCGGCGACGGACACCCGTTGATATAGCACACCCTGCAGTATTGCATCGACGCGCATGCTCGGTCCGGAGGCGCTCAACGATCACCTGGCAGAACTGCGGGACGAGGTCGAGCGGGCGCTCGCGAACCTCGTCGAGCAGGAGATGGCAGGGCCGGCTGCTGAGGCGATGAACCTCTCACGATCGATTCTTCTGGCCGGCGGTAAGCGGTGGCGGCCGGTGATGACCCTGCTGGCGCAC
>CAUZSY010000206.1:0-3301 GCA_963582725.1 Candidatus Thalassarchaeaceae archaeon | reverse complement strand
ACTCTGGTCACCAACTCGCGGCGGCTGGCGCTGCCGAACGTCGTCGTGACGCGGCACGACGGCAGGAACATGCCGCGGCCGCCAGAACCCGGCTACGATGCGATCCTCGTCGATGCGCCGTGCACCGGCAGCGGCACGACGCGGAAGAATCCGGAGGTGTGGCGGAGGTGGAGGCAGGTGAGCGGGTGGAATCTGCACGGGTTGCAGGTGGAACTGCTGGAGAAGGCGGTCGGCATGGTCAGGCCCGGTGGTCGGGTGGTGTACTCGACGTGCTCGCTCGACCCGGTCGAGAACGAGGCGGTGGTCTGCGAGGTCCTGCGTCGCAATCCATGGCTCGAAGTGGCTCGCATCGATGAAGCGATTCGGCGTATTCCTCAACTCTCCCCCGGTCTGCCCCACTGGCCCGTGCGGCCCCTGCGGCCTCTGTTGCCATCGGCGGCTACGGAGGATCGGCGAGGTTCTGACGGTGAGGGTGGTGCCGAGGTGGTGCCGGATGATGACTCTGAGGCTGGCCCCGGCAGCCTGCAGCCGCCTGTGGAGGTTGGCTTGCGTGAGGCGATGGCCGAGTGCGGTCGCATCTGGCCGAACGACGATCCGACCGGACTGGTCGGCGGCTTCTTCTTCGCGGTGCTGCGACAGACCGACGACCCTTCGACCGAAAACCGGGCGCGATGCCTGCAGCAGCATCCGGCGGACGGCGAGGTGGTGCCGCCGTCGAATCGCCACCATTCGCACGACATCCGCGAGGCCGACTCGGGTCTGGCCGAGCGGCTGCAGGAGTTGTTCGGGGTGGCGTGTGATTCGGGCGATCTATGGCGGCGTGGACGACGCGCGCTGTGGACGCACCCGGATGTCGGAAGGCTGGTCCACGGCGCGCGGCTGCCGGCCAAGCACGGGCGTTGGCATTCGGGCGGTCAGTGGCGACCGATGCAGGTGGTGCTGGCCGGCCTGCCGGCGCTGCGTGTCGGAGGTGAGCGGATCGAGAGGCTGACCTCCGACGCGCTGCACGCGCTGCCGCTGGAGGCTGGCGAGAGGGTTCTTCGCATCGAAGCGGAGGCGGCGCGTCGGATGGTGGAGGCCGGTCGACTGCCCATCGAAGAGGTCGATGAGCGGCTGGCCGACATGCCGGGCGGCGGCGTGATGCTGCTGACCGAGGTCGATGGCATCGAGCGACGCGTGCCGGTCTGGAAGGGCGAATGGCTGACTCCGATGTGGCGCAGCGCCGAGGAAGTCGTGCTGCGGGCGGCGTTCGGGCTCGAACCGAAGCCTCCTGAGGTCGATGCGGAGAATGGCTCATGAGGTGCCGCTCACCGTCCGGTGGCGTGGCCTCTAGAGTCGGCGGTACGACCATGCTGCTCTGTCTGCTGCTGCTATGTCTGCTGCTGTCAGTGTCGTCGGGGGTGCCCGGTCTGACCGAGGCGGCCGCAACTGGTCGGGCGGAGGCTGGAGACGAATCGACGACTGGTGTGACCCGTCCCGTCCTGGTCGAGGTGTTCCCTGCGAACGGGGGTACCATCCACGACCTCATCTCCGACGAGGCGCGCGATCTGCTCGACGGCCACCGCGCGATAGGCATCGTCTGGCACGCCGAGGCGGACGACCCGCTGCTGTTCCCGGCCGCCAGCCAGCGGGCCGAGGATCTCGACGCGGCGGCCGGCGAGGTGCGCATCGAAGGGATGGCGGTCAGCCAGCCCGTCACCGTGGCATCGATACCGGCGGTGAATCGGAGCGCCGCTTTCTCGATCACCGCGAGCGCGACTCGCTACGGCCCGACAGACCGCGGCATCGAGGTCAAGGCGAACATCGTCACCGAACGTAACGTCAGCATGGCGGCCGTCATCCAGTGGATCGTGCTGGAGGACCTGGTTCCCACCGCCGACCACCCGCGGGCCGCCCGTGACGACGCCGTCGCCGTCGCCTACCGCTTCGAGACCTCGCTGAACCGGACCGTCGGCGGAATGACAGAGAGCGAACTCGGCCTGACCGAGGAGGATCTGGCAGAGTGGGGCGTCGAAGCGGTCAACGCCGGTCCGCTCAGTGTCGTCGTGCTGATCCGCGACATCACCACCGACGAGGTGCTGGGAGCGGCGCTGGTCAGCGTGCCCGAGCCGTCCCCGGCGACCGACACATCGGCTCGCCTCGGAGTCGTCGTGCTGCTGGTTCTGGCCCTCGGCACAGCCGTCTGGATGGTCGTCGGAGAGCGCTTCCGGGAAGCGGCGATGCCGCGCTTCTCAGCGAGGAGCGAGCGACGGCTGGCCGGCGGCATGCGATACCAGATCGTCGCTCGCGCCGGCTCGCGCGGCATCGAGGTCCGTGAGGTCCGAGCCGACCCGCCGTGGCGCGTCGGTGGTCGCTCGCCCAGATTCGAGTTGACCGCCGGTTCCGTAGCGGAGCACGAGATCAGGCTGCAGCGGACCGGTGACGGCGGCGACGACGCGCCGATGACGCACTGGTCGATCGAGGTGGAAGGGTTCGGCGCGTGGGTCATCGACCTGCGATTCAGACCGCCCGACGAAGAGGAATGAGAACAGCCCTCTGCGGGTCTGACAGGAGAGCGACGATGATGGACGGTGACGGATGTTCGGCTGGTCAGTCGCCCCGTGGCTGAAGCGGGGTCAGGCAGCGAGAGCAATGGAAACTTCAAGGACGGCGGACGGAGATAGCCCCCACCCGGACCGGTGACCGCAGATGCTCGATGAGACCGACCGCGCCATCATCGCCGTCCTGGAGCGCGACGCGAGACTGTCACTGCGAACCATCGCTGAGGAGGTGGGGGTGGCACAGGGGACGGTCAGCAACCGGCTGAAGAGGTTGGAGTCTTTCGGAGTCATCCGTGGCTACAGCGTCGATCTGGACCCGGCCCTGATCGGCTGGACGATGACCGTCGTCATAGGCATACGCATCGTCAAAGGAAGGCTGATGGAGATCCAGAAGCGCATCGCCGAGGACCCTCGCGTGCACGCGGTCTACGACGTCACGGGGGACTTCGATTCGATGGTCGTCGCGAGGGCCCGCGACCGGCACGACCTGAACGACTTCACCAAGACGGTGCTGTCGCTGGACGGCATCGAGAGGTCTTACACGCATCTGGTGCTGAACACCGTCAAGGAGGCCGCTGTGAGGCTGCCCGAGGACGCTGAAGGAGCGTGAGCCGTCCGTCCGGCTTGAAGAGGGGCCGGATTCCGGAGTTGTGCTCGTGACCGTGACAGAAGGCGTCTCCAGCATCGATTCCGCAGTCCTTCTTACAGACCTCGCCCTCTGCCGACCGACCACCGACCAAGCGACCCTTCTGCATTGCGGC
>CAUZSY010000205.1:0-3314 GCA_963582725.1 Candidatus Thalassarchaeaceae archaeon | reverse complement strand
TGCAGGGAGTGGGAGGACGACGACGGTGACGGAATCCCGAATTGGAACGACCTCTGTCCAAACACGCCGCCTGGCCAAGCCTTCGAAGCAGACCAGGCCACCGGCTGTGCGCCGGGTGAGACTCCCGGCGGCGGTGGATCCGGCTCTGGCATGACGGTCGCGGCGCATCTGGCATCGCAGCAGGACGGCAGCATCAACGTCGAGTACAGCCTCGCGAACCTGACCGAGAACCGCTCGTACTCGATCAGCTGGCAGTTGGACCGGGTCGGCACCGACTGCGCCAACAAACTCGAGGTGCTCGACGGCGCGACCATCGGCGTCACCGGTAACGCGTTCCTGAACAACGGCACCCACCAACTGCTGAGCAGCCTCGCCAACGGCACCTACACCTCTGGCGAAGCCTTCTGCCTCGGCGTCACCGTCACCGACAATCTGCTCCAGACCTCGCACTACAACGAGACCATGATCATCACCGGAACCGGTCAGGAACCTCCCGACACGACGACCGACACCGATGGTGACGGCATCCCCGACATCGACGACTTCTGTCCCGAGACGCCCGAGGGCCGCGATGTCGACGGCAGCGGCTGCATAATCGATGAAGATCTCGAATGGTTCGAGGAACTGCCCGTCGTCGGCGCATTCCTCAGCGAGATCAATGCGAAATTCGGCAAGTACACCGGACCCGTGGTCTTCGCTCTGACCGCCATAGCCTACGCGGTCCGCGCGGTCATCATGCGCTCGGGCTGGAAGAAGTCGAGTCGAGTCAAGAAGTACGCCATGCAGATCCGTCAGGCGCGGAGCAACCGGGAGCTCGAGTCACTGGAGAAGCGCATCACCCGAGACAACGACAAGAAGCGCCTGCCGCAGGGCGGCTTCGGCGACCTGATGGAGATGATCGAGACCCGCCAGGCCGAACTCGAAGGCCTCGACGGCCAGGTCGAGGTCAAGGAGGTCCGATACGACGACGGGCACGGCGACGGTTACGACGACTTCAACGATCACCGCGAGTCCGAGCTCGACGAGATGCGCGGCGCCCGCGAGGACCTCGCCTTCGCAACCGAGGAACTGCGGCGCGAACGCGAGGATATGCGACACAGGCGTGGCGAGGAGCCTCCTGCGCCTGCGCGCGGCCGAAGCCAGAGGAAGAAGAGCCGGGACCGGGGGATGAGCGACGACGACGGCATGGAGGCGCCAAAGTCGCAGATCAGCCTGCCTGACTCCGAATTCGGTTCATTCTCCCAGATGGACGACGTCACCGCGTCCATAGTCGGGTTCGCGAGGCTGCCGCCGGCACCGAGAGCCCCCTGCAAGTGCAAATCGGGCAAGGAGTTCCGCAAGTGCCACATGCCGAAGATCAACTGCCCGTGCCAGAGCGGCAAGAAGTTCATCAAGTGCTGCGCCAAGAAGAGAGGTTACCGCTGATCTTCCTCGCCCACCGAACCAGGTCGGGCGTTCTTCGGGGTGGGTCGAAGGGCGGAGGGCTGGTGGTCAATCGAAGGCGTCGTAGAAGCGCTGGTAGTCACTGATCATGCGGGCGCCGGTGAAGCGCGCCGAGGTGGCGATTGCGGCCCTCACGAGGCTGGCCCAGCGCTGACTGCCTTCATCCCATGCCGGCAGCACATGCTGCTCAAGCGTATCGAGAAGATTCTGGGCGTCCCGTTCGTCGTCGCGCTCATCCTCGCTGCCACCGATCGCCCAACCGTTGACGCCGTGCTCGCACGCCTCCGGCCACCAGCCGTCGAGCACCGAGCAGTTCGGAACACCGTTCATCGCCGCCTTCATGCCCGAGGTGCCCGAGGCCTCCATCGGCCGCACCGGGTTGTTCAGCCAGACGTCGACGCCGCTGGTCATTGCGAGACCGGTCGCCATCGAATAGTCCTCTAGGAAGGCGACGGGAATCTCGTCGGCGACTTCTCTGGCACTGCCGAATATCGACTCGATCAGCGCCTTGCCACCCTCGTCGCGCGGATGCGCCTTGCCGGCGAAGACGAACTGCAGCCGGTCGGCGCCGAACGAGCGCAGCCGATCGAGGTCGTGGAAGACGAGATCGGCTCGCTTGTAGGTGGCGAAGCGGCGGGCGAAGCCGATGGTCAGCCGCTGCGCCTGCAGTTCGACGCCGGTCGAGGCGCGCACCAGGTCGCGCAGCACGCCGCGCGCCTCGGCTCTCGCCTCTCCGATGGCGGCGTCCGGGATCCGGCCGGCGTGGGCTAGCAGCGCCGGGTCGCTGCGCCAGCCGACGAGATGCTCGTCGTACAGCGCCGCCATCGGCGCCGATGTCCAGGTCAGGTGGTGGACGCCATTGGTTATCGGCGCGATGTGGGTCTCGCCGAACATCGATGATGCGACCCACGCGTTCAGATTCGACACCGCGTTGACCGAGCCGGCGAGAGCCACCGCGAGATGACTCATCGAACAGCGCTCGCCGCGCTGCGGATCACCAGCCGCCCGCACCAGTTCGCGGCTGTCGTCGGGCAGCATCTCGCCGAGCACCGCCTCGACCGCGTGCCAATCGAAGCGGTCGTGGCCGGCCGGCACCGGCGTGTGCGTCGTGAACAGAGTCCGGGCCGCTAACTGGTCGCGACTCCAGCCCTGTCGCAGCATCTCCAGCATCGCGAAGGTGCAGTGCCCTTCGTTCAGGTGCAGCCCGTCGATTCCGTGACCGAGCGCCTGCATCGCCCGGATGCCGCCGACGCCGAGCAGGTACTCCTGACGGATCCTGTTCTCGTCGTCGCCGCCGTAGAGTCGGTCGCCGAGCGAGGAGTGTTCGGGTGAGTTGTCCGCATGGCGGGTGTCGAGGAACAGCACCTGAATCGACTTCGAGAGAGAGCCTGAGCCACCGGATGCCACAGCCATACCGGCAGTTCCCTTGCCGGCGCCCTGCCCAGACACCTGAGCAGATTCTCCCCGCGCAGCCTTCTCCGCCACATCTCTCTGATCGGATCTCCGTCTGACCCCGTGCACCTCGGCCACCCATAGTCTGGATATCAGGGTCGAGCCGTCGAGCGGCAGCGCGATCTCGATGCCGGTGTCGATCAGATGCTCGGACGGGTCGATCTCGGCGTAGGATTCGGTCTGGACGCCGTTCGCATCGAGATGCTGGCGGCCGTAGCCCTGTCTGTAGAGCAGCGTTATGCCGACCAGATCGAGGCCGACGTCGGCGGCCGACTTGACGTGATCGCCGGCCAGCACGCCGAGGCCCCCCGAGTAGGTGTGGAGTTCGGACCAGAGCCCTATCTCGGCTGAGAGGTACGCGACAGTCATCCGAACCGGCCCAATCCGCTTGCTCCGTCATATCAACATGCCCACCGACG
>CAUZSY010000204.1:0-3315 GCA_963582725.1 Candidatus Thalassarchaeaceae archaeon | reverse complement strand
CCGGGTGACCGCAGCGCCCGCCAACGCGCCGCCGACCAGTGCTCGTACCCGTCGATCATCCAGAATGCTTCCAGATTCCTCAGACATGATGCGATTCCTCCGGCACGCTGGCGCCACGGGTCAGCCTCGGACCCGGGTGACGGGGACATGACCCTTGCGGCGCCTCAGCCGACCCTGCTGCAGCGTTCGGCGCTCGCTGCGGTCACGTCTGCTCTTTGAAGGCGCGGCGCAGACGGAGACAGTAATCGATGCCTGAACCGAGGGTCAGGGTCAGTGCGAGCATGGTCAGCCAGAACACGGTCGCCACCGCAGTCGACGCTTCGAGCAGACCCGGGACGGAGAGGATGAAGGCGGCGAGGATGGCGACCGTCTGTATCGCAGTCTTCGCCTTGCCGAGAGGTGATGCGGAGAAGTCGAGACCTGACGCCTCGGCCCAGCCGCGAAGACCGGTAATCAGCACCTCGCGGCCGAGGATCAGGGCGACCGCCCAAGCGGGAACCATTGCCGCGGTCGCCGGCATCGCCGCCAGCATGACGAATGCCGACTGGGTCAGCACCTTGTCGACCAGCGGATCGATCATCCGGCCGAACTGGGTGACGCTGTCGAGCCGTCGCGCCAGATAGCCATCCAGCGCATCGGTCGCCATGCCGATTCCGAACAGCGCCGCAGCGGTCCACCACACCCAGACGGCCGGTGTCTGCGAGCCGCTGCTGCTGAATGCGAGCAGTGCGACGAGGATCGGCGCCATGCCGAGACGGCTCAGGCTGAGAACGTTCGGCCAGATGCTGATCTGGCGCTCCACCGCGGTCGCCATAGGGCCGACGACGGGGCGGCTGGGGTCAGTCTTTCGGCGACCTCGCCCCGCTCAAGCCGACCGCAGCCACCGGTCAGACCGACCGGGCGACAGGATGTGAACACCCGAAATCGGTCGAGAAGCGCCACTCCCACCCCTCATCGAAGCGCGTGAACACTCGGCCAGATCGGGCCTTGAACTGGTAATGACGACGAAGAATAGCGGCTTCACAGCATCGTGCGAGCGATTCGACGCGCCGAACCGATGCCCGGCGTCAGGTTCATGACAGGTTGGATGGCACCGGACAGCGGGGTGCGGTGCTGTCGAGAAGGACTCTGACCAGCGGCGTGCTCGTCGCGCTACTGCTATTCGCGCCGCTCTTGTCGGGCAATGGGTTGGTTTCGGCGGACAGCCACTGGACTGGGGAGGATCAGGGATTGACCTCTGATCTGCAGGCGCAGGACATCTTCGCGTACTTCGACCCACAATACGAACACACGGTCATCATGTGGCGCAACGTCAACACGATGCAGGCGTTCGAGATGCAGGATCTGCAATCGGCGGAATATCTGCTCTATCGACATACCAGTCCGATGAACACCTCCGTCGTCGAGAACGAGAGTCTGGTGCCGTTCGCGACGGTCGCTGCTTGCTCCTCCCCAGATGTCTTCGATTGCCCCAACTACCAGCACTACTACATCCACTATCTGCCACCCAGCGTCAACGGCTCGTTCTATTACGGCATCGCCACCAGTTGTGGTGTCTGCAATCAGGGCAACTGGAGCAACACCACGTTGATCCAACACTTCCAGAAAGGTGCATCGAACGTCTTCGATCCTCTCACCGAATCGACACACGCCATCACTGCTCCGTTCATGCTGAGCGGTAGTTACGACGTCACACGTGGCGTCACCTCCCTGACATGGGTCAATCTAAACACCATCATACACGGCAGCATACCTCCTAACTCACACCAGATCAAGTTGTACAAGCACGACCAACCGGCCAGCCGGTCGTCATGGCCGATGATGCAGAAGGAACTGATAGCGGTGATACCCGAAGGCAACACCTTCTACGAGCATCAGATCGATGATGGCACCGATACCGACACGTTCTACTCGGTGACCTATCTGATGAACTATGGCTACGAAGACCTTCGATTCGTGGAATCGAACAAGTTGGAGGTGCCTGTGCACGAGGATAATGTGGCACCCGGTTCGGTGCTCGCGGTTACCGCCGTTTTCACTCCGAACGAGGATGAGGGGACCGGCGTCACATCGATATTCTGGGACGATATCGTAGGCGAGACAGCCGAATCGTACCACATCTGGCGGTCCGGCGAGGCGATAACCAACACCAGTGATACCGATGTCATACAGATAGGCGTGGTGGCCGAGGGCGAGGAACGGTACGACTTCGAGGTCGATCGCGGTGCCATCGGTCGGTCCTTCTATGCGGTGACCGTCGCAGATGGGCTGGGCAACAGGAACTCCAGCGTGTCCGAATTCGCTCGTACCGGAGAGATCTTCGAGGACACCTTCAATCCGTGGATCGCTGAACCGACAGCCGTCCAATCGACCTTCCTCGGCGACAGCCAGACGAAGATCACCTGGGCCGACCAGATGGGCGTCGAGGGCGAGGTTTACCATGTCTGGTTCTCAGAAGGCGTGCAACTGACGGGCAGCAGCAATGTCAGCCAGGACGCCACACTGATCGCCTCTGTGCCGGACGGCGTTCAGGAAGCGTATGCGACCGTTCCGACCAATGTCGACAGGATGTCGTACTACTGCGTGACCACCGAAGCCCGCTACCACCTGAACACCACCTACGAGGATTTCCGATTCCAGCAGAATTGTGCCAGCCCGGTCAACGAGGACACCCTGCCACCCGCTGCGACACTGCTCTCGACGCCGTCGCTGCATGTGCAGGGAGAAACGAAGTTCATCCTGTTCCAGTGGTTGAACAACATCAACGAAGAGGGAGAATCGTTCACTCTCTACCGCCACACTGGCGACCCTTGGGCCGGCACTAACAGCACCTCAGGTCAGGTCTCGCTCTCATCCGGCTGGGAAGTGGCACTCGGGCCGCTGCTCGCACCGGACAACGCGGTTGTGACCATGATGAGGCAGGTGTCTCTGCAGCCAGACACAGATGTGGAGGTGTGGTATGCGCTGACGGTCACCGATGAGTGGGGCAACGAGAACGGCGCGGTCACCTCACCCGGCAACGCGTATCTGGTGCACGAGGACACGACAGCCCCGACAGCCACCGTCTTCGTCGAGGGTGATGGCGAGGATGGTGGGACGGTCGTCGTACAATCCCTCAACGAAGGGGAGTACGAACTGATGTTCGTCGTCGACGAGGATCTTTCGGAATACCCGATCATCAATGTCACGACTGCCAACATAGCCTACGACCCTGAGACCGGCAACGTGGTCTCTGGTCACGCCTTCACCGACCAGCGCTCGACCGTGCGAGCCGAACCGGTGCCGGGCAAGGAGAAGACCTACCGACTTCGAATG
>CAUZSY010000203.1:0-3321 GCA_963582725.1 Candidatus Thalassarchaeaceae archaeon | reverse complement strand
CTCGAAGTGGAGCGTGGCCAGGTCCTCGGCATCATCGGACCTAACGGCGCCGGCAAGTCGACTCTGTTGAGGGTGATCGCTGGTATCTATGCGCCGGATGGCGGCTCGGTGTCGACACGTGGCAGGGTCAGTCTGCTGGCTGGCGTCGGTACCGGATTCCAGCGGGACCTGACCGGCACCGAGAACATTCATCTGAACGCCAGCATCATGGGTCTCAGCAGAGCCGAAACGGAGCGACTGATGCCCGACATCATCGCGTTCAGCGGCATCCAATCTCACATGGGGCAACCGCTTCGCACCTATTCCTCGGGCATGCGGGCAAGGCTTGGATTCGCCATCGCTGCCCACCTCGAACCCGAGATCCTGCTGATAGACGAGGTGCTGAGCGTCGGCGACTCAGCCTTCCGGGAACGCAGCAGCGAGCGGATAATGCAGATGGTGAAGGGCGACGCCACGGTTGTGATCGTCAGTCACAACACCGCGACCCTGAAGCAGATGTGTGATCGGGTCGTGTTCCTGGCGAATGGGCTGTTCCAGACCGATGGCAGCGAAATCGACTCGACTCTGCGCGCCTATGATGATTGGACCGAGCCGGGTGATTGACCGTTGCCTCGCATCGCCATGGTCGTCAGCAACGGCCATCAACCCGACCCGAGGGTCCAGAAGGAGGCCGAAGCGCTCGCAGCGGTCGGCTGGTCAGTCGAGGTGCACGCGTTCGACAGGGCAGCCAACATGCCCGCATATGAGACGATGAACGGAATCAATATCATCCGCCATCGGGTCGGAGCCACCCCGTACGGAGGCACTGTCAGGACTGGTCTCGGACTGGGCCGCTTCCGGCGCACCGTCATCCGTGCCCTACGTGCGGACGCACCAGCCATCGTCCACTGCCACGACGCCGACACGCTAGCCGTCGGCGTCGCGATGGAGCGGCATGGCAGCCGGCTTGTCTTCGACATGCATGACCTGCAGCACACCTGGTTGCTGATGCCGTCTCCGCACTCCGTCTGGCGACGCCTCGCCAGCCGCCTCATGTGCAAGCGCATGCTGTCGCGCGCCCGCCGCGCCGACCTCGTCATCACCAGTTCAGGCGGCGTTCGGCCGGATGGGCACCCGGGCTTCCGCGAGTGGCTCGCCGACCGGGGGATCCCTGCGAATGGGGGTGCCGCCACCGTCATCGAGAACCGACCAAAGGTGCCAGACAGCACAGCACCAACGCCCGAGAAAACGACCATAGGTTACATCGGCACGGTGCGCGAAGCGAGCATGTTCAGCGACCTCATCGACTCTCTTCGACTGATGCCGACGGATTCGCGACCGGCAGTGCGGGTGGCGGGAAGAGGGGTGGCACAGGAACAGGTGTCTGGAATGTTCGCTGAGGCATCAGACATCGACTCGAAGGTGACTGGCGCTTTCAGCAACGATGAGATTCCTGCGTTGATGGCTGATGTCAGCATCATGTACTGCGTCTATCCGACGGGCCGCGGAAACATCCCAGAGGGGGCGATCGCGACCAAGATGTTCGATGCGGCGGCCCACGGCAGACCATCTCTGGTCAACTCGGACTGCCTGATGGCTGACATCGCTTCTGATGAGAGTCTCGGCTGCTCCGTCTCGCCGAGCACCCCTTCGTCCCTGCTGGACAAACTCCAGACGATGCTCACCGACCCACCCGAAATCTCTCTGGACCCCGACTGGACCGAGCAAGCGGAGAGGTTGGTCGCAGCGTATTCTGGGTTGAGGCATGATTGAAGAAGCACGAGCGGGGGCGGATTGACTGTGTTCGACGAGAATCAGGTGCAGGCTCGCGACCTGACCATAGGGGTAGTTGGACTGGGATATGTCGGTCTGCCGACCGCGCTAGGCTTCCACGATGCCGGCTTCAGGGTGCATGGACTCGATGTATCCGAGCGCCTAATCGATGCTCTGCGGGCTGGAGAGAACCCAGGCGATGACTCAGCCCACGATGGCGTCATTCCAGCCGGGGGCAGGCGCTGGCTGGTCACGACCGACGCCAATGAAGCTCTGACCGCGTGCGATGTGGTGCTCGTCACCGTGCCGACGCCGGTCACGGCAGACCACAGACCGGATCTCTCGTTCGTCGAGGCGGCGGGCGCGGCGGTGTTCGACAGCGTGCGCCGAGATGACGGCATCGTCGTGGTGCTCGAATCGACTGTCTATCCGGGCGTGACCCGGGAGGTGTGGGAACCACTTCTGGCTGATCGAGGTCTGGTCGAAGGCAGAGATGTGGAACTCGCCTACTGTCCCGAGCGATTCGTCCCTGGCGATCCCGAACACGGTGTCAGGCAGGTGGCGCGAGTGGTCGGAACGGCTTCGGCAGAGGTCGGCGCAGCCCTCGTCGCTCTTTATGAACATCTTACGGATGGCGGTGTCACGCATGTCGGTGCCATAGAGGTGGCCGAGGCTGCGAAGGTTGTCGAGAACGTACAGCGCGACCTGAACATAGCACTGGTCAACGAACTCGCTCTCATCCTGCCCGAGTTGGGACTCGACATCGAAGAGGTGCTCGACGCAGCCGCTACCAAGTGGAACTTCCACCGTTACACGCCCGGACTCGGCGTCGGCGGCCACTGCATCCCGGTCGACCCCTACTATCTGATCCAGCGGGCCACAGCTGCTGGTGCTCCCACCGATCTGATATCGGCTGCGCGAGCCGTCAACGCTTCGATGCCTGCGCATGTGGCTAATCGAGTCCTGAGTCTGCTCGCTGAGGCCTCCGTCAGGCCGTCCGACGCCTCGGTTCTGCTACTCGGATGGGCCTACAAACCGGGTATCTCCGACGCCCGAGAGTCACCGACCGAACCGCTCGCCAACGCGCTAGCGACAGCCGGTGCGGAAGTGCTCGTCTGGGACCCGTACATCACCGCCGAAGCGCGCCCGGAAGGTCCCGCCGTCTTCATAGACGACCCGATGGATGCAGCACCCGACGCGGTCGTGCTGTGCACCGCCCACCCCGAGGTGCTGGCCCTCGACTGGGCTGTCCTACGCTCCCGATCCCCGACCGGCGTCCTGTACGACGGTCGCCGCGTCCTCGATTCATCGTCGCTCGCAGAGGCAGGCTGGTCGATGACCTCGATAGGGACGATGTGAGAGCCGACGGGATTGGTCGAATGCAGCATCTGATCGGTTTCGTCGGAGAAGATGCTGAACGACTCTCAGCGCACTTCCTCAAGCGAACACCTCGTGAGACACCAACACGCATTGAACGACATATCACAAGTGATCGATGCGTGATACTAACCAGTTGCGATTCAATCGTTCAGCCAACCCGTACTGAAGAGAGATGACCCCTTCTTCACG
>CAUZSY010000202.1:0-3349 GCA_963582725.1 Candidatus Thalassarchaeaceae archaeon | reverse complement strand
GACCGATCTTGTCAACTCGAAGGGGCAGGTGTTCGGCGAGGCGAAGCAGCATCACCGGGCTGTTGTACGGTTGTTGAAGCAGGGCGCTGCATCGAGAATGGACCATCCGATCCTCGGTTGGCCGTCCGAGGGCACACCACTGCACTCGCCTGATTTCATCTATCAGCGGATGTTCCACGGACCCCGATTCCAGGTCCACGGCGGCGTCATCCAAGCGTTTGACAGGGAGGGCATGCGGGGCTGTGACGGCATCGCTCTGACCCGCGCCCAGCTGCCGGAGAACGACCAGTTCGAGGCGGAATCTACCGGCCAGCCCGTCTTCGTCGAGTCGACACCGATGCTGATCGAAGCGGCCTTCCAGAACGCCGGTCTGATCGCGATGGAGGTGGATGGCCTGGAGTCACTGCCTGTCGGCATCGAGAACATCCGCATCGAGAGGACTCCAGACGGTGCCGAGCAACTGCGGGTGCGAACCGTTCGGCGGGCTGCCGAGGAGGACGGCATCACCGTTCACGACGGCATCGTCTACGATGCGGAAGGCGATCCTGTCGTCTCGCTGGAAGGGCTGCGACTGAAGGGCATGGCGCCGCTCGACGAGAGCCTCTCGTTCCGTCTGAGCGGAGATTGAGAACCAATTGACCATTTGTTTTTCGCAATTGAGGTATATGATGTCGGCCTGGGTTTGGAATGTGGCCTCGCTGTCGGTCGATCAGCCGGCCGTTCGAACCGCCGTCACAGCCTTCCGACCGGTCGCTCCGACGGCGCCTCGTCCCGATCTCACGGGTCTGCCCCTGATCGACACCGAGTTCGTCTCCTCGCAGCGCTCAGCCGGCCGCCTGCTCGCCCACGCCGCCGGACGCGCCGCGCTCGCCCATCTTCTCGAACAGTCCGGCCTCGATCCTTTGGAGCACTCGGTCTCGCGCAACACCGACGGCGCACCGCTGCTGCATCCAGCATCGGTGGTGTTCTCGATCGCCCATGACGAGTCGCTGGCCGTCGCCGTGACGGCAGCGCCGTCGATGCGTCTCGGAGTCGATGTCGAGGCGGCGACGAGGCGGGTCGGTGACGCCGTCCTCCCCCAGATCGCCGCAGGCGCCGAACTGACCCGACTGCTTGCAGCAGTCCCATCGGTCAGGCTCGATGCGTGGCTGGCCAAGGAGGCGGTCTGCAAGGCGGCCGGCGTACCGCTCGACCGCTCCGCCAAGCTCGTCGAGTTGAACCTCGACCCGATCTCCCTCTCGCCCTCGCCAAAGCCCGGCGACGACGCCGTGGAGGTCTCTCGGCTCGCTGTGTCGTCCGCCCTGTTCGATGGCGCACGGTACGATTTGTCACACCTCACGCACCTGTCCGGTGACTCAGAGCACCGGCTCTGCATCGCTTTTCTGGCTGGCTGAGAGTCGCCGCGCCAGCCAGACGCTCATCACGCCGCCGGCGATCAGCAGCGGCGCCATGATCCGGTAGGTCGTCAGCCAGAGGGTCACACCCTCTGATGCCAGAGTGTACATGATGACGGTCGCCGCCATGGCGCCGAGGAACTGGCCGAAGAAGACGGCCCAGCCGGCCACGCCCAGTCCGCGGTTGCGCTCGTCCTCGGAGGTGTGCCGGGCCAGCAGCGCATCGGCAGCGGTGTAGAACAGTCCGGCGATCGGGAACACATAGGCGGCGACGGCGAGCCGGGGGGGCAGACCGATGGCGAAGGCGCACCAGACGACCATGTAGAGCAGGGCGCTGGCCGCCAGGACGCGTTCTGCGCCGAACCTGTCGCAGAGTATGCCACCGACCGCGAACAGCAGCACGTTGAGCAGCATAGCCCACGCTTCGATGACGAACACGATGTCGAGGTCGATGCCGGTCGATTCGACGTAGTTCAGGGCGGTCAGAACGATGCCTCCACGGGCTATCGCGACGAGCATCAGCACGGCGATGATCCACGGCACCCAGCGGTCCTCGAACGACAGGAAGCGGCGCAGCCTCTCGAAGGCTGACGAGTCGCCATCGACGACCCCAGCCTCGACGGAAGGCTGGCCGGAGGTCCCGTATCGACTCGATGCAAGCGCTGCCACCGAAGGGCCGGTGAGCCGCCAGGCGGCGGCCAGGGCGAGGGTGTAGAGCACCGTCGAGATCAGCGTCACGCCGCCGAGCCCGTGTTCGACGTACAAGTCGCCGGCGATGACGCCGAAAGCGGCCGATAGCAGCCAGCCGGTTGCGTGCAGAACACCGATGCCCTCGCCCTGCTGTTCGGCCGTCCACTCGCTGACCAGGGCGAGCGGGATGCGGATGATGCCGGTCAGACCGAACTGCAGCAGCGATGCGGCGAGGAACAGGGTGAGCGGTAGGAAGGGCATGACCAGCCCTGTGGCGATGATCCCCCCGAGCGCGATGAGAAGCAGCATTCGACGGTTGCCGAAGCGGTCGGCGGCGGCCCCCCAGCCGTACGACGCGAGGCCGTACATCGCCATCATGCCGCCGAGATATACCGGAGTGACCCATTCGGGCGCACCGAGCTGGCCGGCGTGGAAGCGGAACACCGTGTAGCCGAGCGAGGCCCGAACGCCGTCTATCAGAGCGAACGCGATCAGGTTCCAGTGCATGTTGGCTCGACCGCGCGCACCGTCTTCGCGTCCAGCGACGCGAACCGTTCCCTGAAACCGCATGCCGAGCCAGACCGAGATGGCCAGCACAGCCAGCAATGTCGCCGCCTTCAGGGCGAGGTCGCCGGCCACCCCTCATTCCTCCGAATCATCAGCGGTCGCCGCCCCGGAGAGAGGAATTGAACGGGTCGGATAGAAGAGCATCAGCAGGCCGGTCAGGAAGCCGAACGAGGTGAGACAGACCAGAAATAAGGGCACGTCCCTGGCACCGCCGCCGATCAGCGCATCCCAAATCGGCGCGTTGTTCGGCATGAACAGGAAGAGCAGCAGAACCCCCAGCATCTGCCGTCTGCGCATGCGCCGCGCCAGCCGAGGCCACCGCATCAACCCGACCCATGCCGCCGCATAAAACTCCCAGAGATCACGCCGCCATCCGATCAGCTCGACCGGTTCCCGGAAACTGCTGCGCCGCCACTCGGATGTGCGCCCAACGGGATTGCCGCACGCCCATGCCGGCATCCAGATGCGCCCGCCGATTGCTCACCCGCGCATGGGGTCCTGAGTGTCCTGACCATTGTGGATCTGAACATAGGGTAGTCACTGAACACACCCTCTGCTCATGTTATATTGTGGTAAAATCAGTATTAATCTTGCAATAATTCTTCAGTCCACATGTGATATGTTGTTTCGGTTCGCCCTTCTAATCTCCACTCTTTTCGGCCATTGAGGGATTGGGTTCTAATTACTGCAACTGCAGC
>CAUZSY010000201.1:0-3357 GCA_963582725.1 Candidatus Thalassarchaeaceae archaeon | reverse complement strand
GATTGCATGTCGACGAAGTCATCTGCGTCGATGATGGATCCTCTGACGCCTCTTGGAGAATAGCTCAGAGATGTGGCGCGAAAGTGCACCACCACCGTGCCAATCGCGGATACGGTGCTGCACTTCTCTCGCTGTTCAGGGCTGCCAGAGAGGCGGATGCGCGAGCTCTGGTCATCCTCGACAGCGATGGACAACACGAGGCGGATGAGATTCCGACGGTTCTGCAACCGATACTGGAAGGTCAGGCTGATGTCGTGATCGGTTCGAGGTTCCTGGCCGACAGCGACCGGGATCAGATGCCGAGATACAGACGATTGGGTGTATCGTTGATCAACACCGCGTCCAACCTATCGAGCAATCTCGCGGTGCAGGACACCCAGAGCGGTTTCCGGGCCTTCAGTGCACGCGCCCTCGACCTGTTGGCGTTCGAGCACTCCGGGATGGAATCGACCTTGGAGGTTCTTGAGCAGTGCGATGAGAAGGGCCTGACGGTCACCGAAGTGCCGATCAGCGTTCGCTATGACGTTCCCAAATCGTCCACCTACTCAGCGTTCGGTCACGGGTTCACCGTTCTGTCGTACGCCATGGTGTCGCTGTCGCAGAAGAAGCCGCTGCTTGTCTTCGGTTTGCCTGGGCTAGGCCTGCTCGTATCTGGAACCGCTATCGGCATGCGGATGCTCAATTCCGTCGAGACTCTCACGGATGGCACCATCTCATTGAGCGTCGGTCCCGGGCTCACCGCAGCCTGGCTCGGCATGCTCGGCGTCTCCCTCTGTTTCACCGGTCTGGTGCTGCAGGGCGCGCGCGGGCTGATGCGTTCGATCGTGTCGCGCCGCATCGAAGCACTGTGAGGCCCGATCCGGCGCCGCGCTGCGAACGCTTCTTGACACCGGTTCCATTCACAGCCTCCGAGCATGACCGACGATGCAGCAGATGCAGGCGAGTCCGGCCGGACCGGCGATCGACGACAGGCCGCTGCCAAGCGTCTGAATACCTCGCTCTGGTCTGCCGTGGCTGGCATATCCTCGCGTGCATCAGGTATTCGAAACAGAATCTCTGAGTCGATCATCGGAGATTCAATCAGGATTTGTCAGAATCTAATCGACCGAGCCAGCGATGGCCTTCATCGAAGGGCCGAGAAGGCTGTCGACAAATTCTATGGCGTCGTCATCCGCTCGCCGGGCAGCGTCGTGGTGCTGCTGCTGTTGGTCACCGCACTCATCGGACGTGATGCCCTCGACTTCCAACATCAGATCAACGGTGATGTTGAGATCTATCTGCCGGATGGCGCCGACTCGACCGAGTTGTTGCTCGATGTGAGGGAACAGTGGTCGACGGACATCGTTCTGTTGTACGTGCACTCGAAGGATGCGTACGCCGATCCTGCTCTGCGGGATGATGAGAATGTCACCGATGTCGATTTCCTAGCCCAACTGTCATGGCTTGAAGGAGACGATGAGAACCGTGGAGCAGGAGGTTACGGAGCCGGAATGGATGAAGTGAAAGATGACCGCGGCGAGGTCGATGGGGTAGTCTGGATACTGTCGGTTTCCCAGATCATCAAGGAAGCAAATTCCTCCTCCTACAGATTCAGCTGTGCGATGGAGAAGTACGGTGTTCCAACAACTCAACAGGACGACTGTCTGGTGTCGTCCCAGAATCCGTACGAGGGCTACTCGATACCCAGCGGTCCGAACGCTCAGGAGAGGGTTGACAGATTGGTCTCCGACGCCGACGAGCTGATGGACAACTTCGTACGCGACACGAATGGTAATGGTGTCTGGGACACCACTGTCATCATCATCGGAATAAACGACGACATGTCGCACACCGAGATAACACCCAGAGATGATCCCAAGGGCGTGACCGATCGGAATCCATCCGGACAGATCAAGGATCACAAGGCGTTCCTGATTCACCTCGACGAGATCATCGAACGTTGTCCGCATGAGTTGTGTCATCGGGTCTACAACCAACCCCTGTCCAGCATGGACGAGGACAGACTGGCAGAACTGGTTCCGCGAAACGCCATCACCGTCACAGGGCTGACTCCGGTCGTTCACGATGTCTCAGACGCCGTCTATCGGGAACTCGTCGACCGGATGCTCCCGTACAGCCTGTTGTTCGTCGCGGTGGCGATGCTGCTGCTGCACCGCAATCCGAAGGTGCTCATCATCTGCGGCCTGCCCATTCTGATGAGTCTGGCCATCACCTTCGGGACGACGGTGATACTCGACATAATGCTGACACCGATGATAATCTCCGCCGCCCCAATTCTGATCGGTCTCGGGGTCGACTACGCGCTGCATCTGATAAATCGCATCGAGGAGAACCGAGACAAACTGCTGGAGTCGGCGGCCGAGCGCGTATGGGAGGCGGAGAGGCGAGGCGAGGCGGTGGAGATGCCGGATGCCTGGGATTCGAGAATATATCTCGCTGCCACCAGGAGTGCCGCGATGACCTCGGGTCACGCCATCCTTCTCTCTGCACTGACCACGATCATCGGTTTCAGTGTACTCACGTGGGCTTTTCTGGTGCCGATAAAACCGATGCGCACAGTCGGCACGACATTGCTTCTCGGCATCTCCTGCACTTTCGTCCTATCTATCGTGATGGTCCCGGCACTAGGCTACATGCTTCGCTATAGAAAGAGGCGCAGCGAGACTACAGATCGACTCTGGCGCAATATCGGACAGGTCCCTCTCAGAGCCGCATGGCCGATTCTCATCGTGGCGCTGCTGGTGACGGCTGCAGGGGTCAGCATCCTCGACGAAGAATTGGGCAAGGAGATAACCGGATCGTCCGATGAGGTGCCACCGAATCTCCAGTCGTACGAGACCTTGGCTGAGTACAGCAGCGTGTTCGAAGGCGGTCAGACGAACATGTTCATCGTCAATGCCACGGACCGAGGACGACGAAATGATACAGCTCCTATTCGCGACGTTCCGGTTCTCAATGCGATCGACAGGATGCAGGTCGAGAGGATCGACAAGGTCGATAACACGACGACGATCAGTCTGGTCACCGTGTTGAAATCCGTCCATGTGACGTTGAACTTCTCCGGATTCGAGGTATATGATGACAGCCTGTGGGGTATTCTGCACTCACCATGCTGGGACGATCCAGCCGCATCTCTCGAATGTCCGCTCTTCCAACTCACCAGCCGAGAGACCATGGTCAATGTCGCCTTCGACACCCTCAGTCCTGAAGTGCGATCGATGCTGATGAACGCCGACGAGGGGGCAGGTGAGACGAAGACGCTCGTTTATGTCAACCAGCCATACATCAACCTCGCCAGAGCCGGTGGGCTGCGAGACACCATCGATGGCCATCTGACCGGATCTGGCTGTACCGATG
>CAUZSY010000200.1:0-3382 GCA_963582725.1 Candidatus Thalassarchaeaceae archaeon | reverse complement strand
TGTCTGAGGAGGCGGCTGGATCGGCTGGCAGTTGCAGAGCCTGCCAACCGCTCGGACCATCGATGACCAAGGGCGCCAATGCCTGACCGGAACTGCTGATCAGGTCGATGTCGGGCCGGGTGACACGCGAACAGGTGAAACTGTCCGGCAGACAGCCGGATGACCTGAGCATGCCAGCGCCGATGTCTTCGACTGTGATGTGGGGGCCCGTTCGGCTCTGCAACTCGCCACTATTCGACACGAATGCGGCATCGATGCGGCCGGTCGGCATCCACCTCGGCGGATCATGGACGATGAGAATCTCCGAGTGGGAGGAGGCGTCGCCGGCCTCCCAATCGATGAGCATCCATTCGCGTGAGATGATATCCGAACTCGAGCGCTCGACGAGATAGGTGATGTTGATGGTCGCCTCTATCCGCCACGGGTGACCCACCTCATCGAACAGTTCGGTGATGGTGACTTCTCCCTCGATGTTCAAGCCGCTCCAGTTGGCGTTGCAACTCGCACAGGCACGGCTCTCGGCCGGCCGGACTGTGAGATCGACAGTGGCTGTCGCCCATCGCTTGAAGCCAGCCAGACCGAGCGCATCCATCGATGACGCCGTCGAGAGGATCATCGTCCCTTGAATGCGGTTCACCGTCAGGTCCTCAGACTGCACAGTCGACGGCTCGGTGCTCAGCGTCGCCGTCGAGAAGATGACGAGAACGACCATCAGCACCTCGACGAGGGCTATCGGTCGCTCGGTCGGTATCAGCACAACGCCGACGAGCCGGCCGGCTTTGATGGGTCTGCCGCCGTCAGGGCGCTCATCCGACCGCATCAGGTCGGCTGGCATCGATTCCAGTCGATGCTGCTGTCGTCGAGTGGTGCGTCGATGAAGCGAATCGGCGCGACCGGTGTGCCATCCGACCACGAGGACATCTCCAAGGCCGTGCCGTTCGGCTGCATGAACGCCGCCTTTGCGACCTCGGCTGCAACGGACTCGTTCTGGGACATCGAAGCGATGTAGTCGGCCTGTGCCTCGAGGCGGGGATAGTAGGATCTGTCTGAGAAGGAGTCGCGCAGGAAGGACACCGGCAGGTAGTGGGAGGCTATGAGTCTCGGGAAGCCGTGGTAGTCGCTCGTCAATGCGACGAAGCGCACCTGCTCAGCCGGCAGCGGAGTCGAGTCATCACCACCGAGCAGTCTCGCATGCTGCCAGCGGCCGATGCACGGTGCGACCGCGAGGTCCCTGTCCGATTCGACGATCTGGACGAGAGTGTGATCGGGCAACGTGGACATGTCACCTCGAAGTTCCGGCTGCGTCGCGTGTATCCATGGCTGCTCCAGATCTATGACAAGAGAACCCGAGCCCCAACCTCTCTCGAGTCCCTCGCTCAACACATGGAAAGTCGTGCCCGCACCCATGCTGTGACCACCGATCCAGAGGTGCGCGGTGTCTATGGCCGCCGCTCCTATTGAATCCTGTATCGCCGCATCGCTGAGAACCAGGTCGAGCGCCGTGTCGACCCCGAACATCGCCATGGTGTAGCGCGGTACATGCTGGGGATGATTCGAGCCCCCACGTTCGTACAGCAACTCGAAATCGGCCGGTACCGAAGAGAGGTCGACATCGGAGACATACTGGACGAAGATGGCGATGAGACCCTGTCCGGCCAGCGAGATCATGGAATCCTCGTAGAGAACGGCTTCCTCGCCCGAGTAGCCGTGCAGCAGGATGGCAACACCGATGGTCTCCTCATCGTAGTCGATGGGGGCGTGGATATGTACTCGCCAATCGTACGCCTTCGCCGTCTCATCCCACCAGACGGTGACGTTATCGGGGTAGTCCACCGAGTGCGAGAAGTGAGCCACTTCGAATGGCATATCACCGCTGCCATAGCCGCTGTCCGGGCGAGCCGGTGGCGTCTCTTCGAGGCCCGCCATGGCGGTCAGGTTGGGCAGCAGCAGCAGCAGACCGAGCAAGCCGGTGATGAGCAGGCCGGTGATGTTCGGAATCTCTGGCCGGCCGAGGCGTGAGCGATCTACGGTGCCGATCACCGGGTGAGCGGCAGCGTGTCCGCTGGTCGCTGCGAGAAGCACGGCGCCGAGGATGAACGGCATCGTCAGGATGGCTCCTAGGAAGAAGGCGACATCGAGCAGCATGAACACGATGCTGAGGGCGACGACCAGACCGATGACGAAGGCGGTGAGCCAGAGGAAGAGGGGGGCGCGACGATTCTCGCGGAGCCTGCTGCCGGCGAAACCGGTGCCGCCGATGAGGAGTATGCCAGCGAAAGCCAGCCAGCCGACCAGCGAGCGCAGAAGCACGGTCGATTCTATCGACGCATATGCGAAGTCGAACAGAGCGGAGCCGAGGCTGCGACCGGTCAGCATCGGCAGCCAGATCACCGAGCCGCCGACGACGAAGCCGAAAGCGCCAGCCAGCCATGGAGAGGTGAACAGACGACGCCAGTCCATCCTCTCACTTCCCTCGTGCAGCGCTCTTTCGCCGACGCAGGACTCGCCGTCGTTTCTTCTTCTCGACCTTCTTCGGCGGCTCGCTCGACTCTACCAACGGCCTCGATGAGCCGCACTCAGGACACTCCTCGGCAGCGCTCTGACCGTAGTAATGAGTGCAGGCCGGACAAGCCGGCGCGAGGATCATGTCCTGGTCATCCTCGACCTCGACGCGCTCGCTGGCGACGCGATCTATCCTGATGACGTCACGCTCGATGTCGGACACCTCGAATCGGCCCGGGCCGCCGATGCGCGTCATGATGTCTGGCGGCATGGTAAGCGTTCCAGTGTCGTCGAGCAGCAGTTCTCGCGTCCGCGAGAGATGCGTGTCGGAGACGTCCTGCCCGTGCTGCGCGATGAAGCGACCGTCCCGCAGTTCGAGGGCGCGATTCGCGAACGATGCGATCTCGCGGCTGTGCGTCACTATCAGGAAGGCGACACCGGACTCCTCGTTCAACTCGCGGAACATCTCGATGATGCGCCGACCGGTGATCGGGTCGACCGAACCGGTCGGCTCGTCGGCCAGCAGCACCCTAGGATTGGTGATCAGTGCCCGGCCGACGGCTACCCGTTGCGCTTCCCCGCCCGACAGCATCGCGGGCAACGCCGACGCTCGTTCGGAGACACCGAGCCGCTCGAGCATCTGCATCGCCAAGTGCAGTGCTTCGCGCGCACGAACACCGGCGTGACGCAGTGGTTGCGCCACATTGTCGAGTGCATTCATATCAGGCAGCAGATTACCCTCCTGGAAGATGAAGGACACCGTCTGTCGCCGGACATTCACCAACTCCGCGCCGGTCAGTCGCGTCATGTTGCTGCCGCCCAGGAAGACCGAACCAGCGCTCGGCTTCATCAGACCTCCTAGCGTTTTCAATAGCGTCGA
>CAUZSY010000199.1:0-3408 GCA_963582725.1 Candidatus Thalassarchaeaceae archaeon | reverse complement strand
ATCTTCTTGTCGTCATCACCGAGCACCCGGTCCATCTCGCGCTCGACGGTAGCGATCTCGTCCTCGATGACCTGCAGTCGCGCTTCGCTCAGGTCGCACTCGACACCGATAACTTCGACCCGTTCGAGATAACCGGTGCGTTCGTCGGTCAGCAGCTCGATCTCTTCGAACCGGTTCTGGTGATTGGCGTGCATCAGGCTGACGCGCGCGTCTTCGAGAGACTGCTTGACCTCGCGGAAGGTCAAGGCCTTCTTGCGCTCCTTCTCCAATGTCTTCAGCCGTTGCAGCTGGTCCTTCTCGAACACCCCGATCATCTCGAGTTGCTCTTCGACCTGCTTCTGCTGCCGACCGGCTCGCTTCAATTCATCATCATACTGGGTCACGCCAGCGACGTCCTCGATCACCCGACGGCGCTCGCGAGACGTCATCCGGGCCAGATTCTGGACATCCCCCTGCAGCACGATGTTGTAACCGTCGCCCCGTGCGCCCGCCTCGATCAACAGACGACGGAATTCGGTCGAAGTGGACGGTCGATCGTTCAGGCGATAGGCTGACTGTGCCTCGTTCTTCCGGTTGAGACGTGCCCTTCTGGTGAACACGACCTCATCCGCGTCGACCTTCAACCGGCGCTCGCCGTTGTCGCCGACCGGATTATCGAAGACCAGTGATACGGAACAGCTGCGCGCAGGCTTGCCACGCTTGCCGCCGTTGAATATCAGCTCCCTGATGTTCTGAGCCCGCAGTGACTTCGACGAGCGGGTGCCGAGAACGAACTGGATGGCGTCACCGCTGTTCGACTTGCCCGAGCCGTTAGGTCCGGTGATTGCGGTGAACCCGTCCTCGAACGGTATCGTCAACTCACCCATGAAGGACTTGAAATTCTCCAACTGCAATCGCTTCAGCCGCATACTTGCATCCCCCTCTACTGAGTTTCCTCACTGAGTGCTCCCGAACCATCTCCCGCTTCCCGACGGGCTATAAACGCTTACGCAGAGCCGCGGGCGAGGGGCCGGAAACTGAATGGCGTCTCCAACGCCGGATGGGGTCGAAATGAGCTCGCAACGGCCGATGGGGACTCGACCAGCGCGATTCAGGAACCGTACCAGTCGCACTCCTCGCAGCCTGTACCCGAGCAGAACAGGCAGATCTGCATCGCCGCATCGACTTCGTCGGGATCGTAGGCGAAGAACGGGTCCTCATCGAAGCCGAGCAGATCACGCATGTCGCCGATGGTGAAGTCTTCACCCTCCTCGACCCGCTTCTCCAACGAGCCGTGGAACTGACTCCCGCCGGTGGCCGGTGATGTGCCTCGCCTCGTCAAGGTGACGCCTCTGTTGCCTTGCAGATTGGCTTCCCGATTGGCGATCGAACCATGCCTGAACATGAACGCACCACCGCCGATGCAAGCTGCGTCGACCAGCGGCGCCGGCAGCGGCAGACCGATCACCTCGGCCCAGTCGAGTGGCGAGGAGCCGGCTGAGAGCAGCCCGACGAAATCCATCAGGCCGAAGGCGGCGAGGGCGCCGCCGGCCGCCATGAACTCCCACGAACGGCGCTTGTCGCGACCGGCCATCCGGTCGGCAGGACCCGCCAGGAAACGGTAGACGCCGCCGAGGAAGAGCATCAGGCCGCTGAGCCCGAGGATGATGTCCGTCAGATCGAAGGAGCCTCTTCCGGTCAAGCAGGATGATGCGCCGGTGCCAAGCATCTCGGCTTCTATCGCCTCCTGCGGACAGCCGCCGGTCAGCATCTCCGAGAGGACCATTTTGTGCCGGACACCGGTGCCGGGTTCGACCCAGAGTCCCTCCTGCGCGTTCCAGAGCACCAACAGAACTAGCACGAAGCCGACGGCGGTCAGGGCGATGGACCGCGGCTTGTCCATGTACCGCAAGCCCGTCCGAGGCTGATAGCCGTATCCCCGGCCGGAGTGCATCTCCACCACCCCTCGCACGGCCCTGTGGCACCGGCCATGATTAGACTAGAGACTCGGTGAACGCTGACTGCCACAGATGGGCGCGAGCGAACCTTCATCGCTGAGAGTGGTGCGCTCACCAACTCCATGGAACCAGCCACAACGAGACTGCCGCCGACCGACATCGCGGTCGTCGGCTCTGGCATCGCAGGTCTCTCGGTGGCGCTGCGCTGCGCCCGGGCTGGCCGCAGCGTCACGCTGGTAACCAAGAAGCGGCTCGTCGATTCCTCTACCAACTGGGCTCAGGGAGGCATCGCCGGTGTCCTCGACCCGGATGATGAAGCGGCTCTGGAGAAGCATGTGCAGGACACCATGCGAGCCGGTAGTGAAGTAGCAGATGAAGGGGTCGTGCGGTGGGTCGTGGAGGAAGCGGCGAAGCGGATACGAGAACTCGTGTCAGAAGGCATAGAGTTCGACCGGGCCGATTCCGGCGGCTACGACCTGTCGAAGGAAGGGGGCCACACATCGCACCGGATCCTGCACGCAAGGGACCGGACCGGCGCTGTCATCGAGGGCAGGCTCATCGAGCGTCTGGCAGCCGAGAACATCTGCGTGTTGGAGGACTCCATGGTGATCGATCTGATTCTGCATGACAAGACTGATCCTGAGCGCGGCGTCAGAGGCCTATGGTGCCTTGACGAGAGTGGCATCGTCTCGACCCTCGCCGCCGACTCGGTGGTGGTAGCGACTGGCGGGGCGGGTCAACTGTGGCGTCAGACCACCAATCCGGGGGTCGCCACCGGAGATGGCATAGCGATCGCATATCGGGCCGGTGCTGCGGTTCTAGATCTCGAATTCGTTCAGTTCCACCCTACCGCTCTCGCGGTGCCCGGTGATCGGCCGTTCCTGATCACCGAAGCGCTGCGAGGCGCCGGCGCTGTCCTGATGACGATGGATGGTCATCGTGAATGGCGGGCAAGTAAGATGAACGGAGCGAGCCGGAGCGACGCGATCAGCGCCGTCTCGGCGTCCTACATGGCGTCGGTCGATGAGAGAGGCAGTCTCGCGACACGCGACGTGGTGGCTCGGGCTACCGACACCGAACTGAAACGGAGCGGTGCGCCGCATGTGCTGCTGGTGACCGAGCATCTCGACGGGAAAGGTCTGGATGATAGATTCCCGACTATCGCCGCTCGTCTGGCCCGCCACGGCATCAGGCTCGGAGTCGACCCGATTCCGGTGACGCCGACTGCCCACTACATGGTCGGCGGGCTGGCGGTCGACCAGAACAGTCGAGTCATGTCCTCCGCGACCGGTGCCCCCCTGCCAGGACTGTATGCGGTGGGAGAGGTTGCTCGGACAGGCCTGCACGGCGCCAATCGGCTGGCATCGAACAGTCTGCTCGAAGCGGTTGTGTTCGCCGGCCGCGCCGTCGAGCATCTGCTGTGCCTATCGAAAGGTGGTGATGATGACGACGGAGCGATGGATCAGGTTGG
>CAUZSY010000198.1:0-3409 GCA_963582725.1 Candidatus Thalassarchaeaceae archaeon | reverse complement strand
AGGAAGGATGGCACGATGGCGGCCGCGCGGGACCAGAACGGGTCGGATTGATGAGCGACGAGCCGCCTCGACACGATGATGCAGCGGCCGATGCGGATGCGAACGACGACGGCCGCGCTGTTCGCCGCGCTGCTCGCGCTGTCGATGCTCGCGCCGTCGTCGAACGGCTTCGGAACGAGTGGCGATCCGGTCAGCGAGGTGACCGCCGACACCGAGATGTGGCAGGTCTATCCGGTCACCGAGACGGCCGGCCAAGTTACGCACGCCGCCTGGTTCCAGCGCGGCAGCGACTGGAACGGACCGACCGACATCCGCTACGCTCGCAGCACCGATGACGGCGCATCGTGGAGCGACGCCATCAGCCTCAACGATGTGACCGGCAAGGCATCCGCCAACTACCGGCAGCACCAGCCATCGATCGTCGCCGATGAGGACGATGTCTGGATCTTCTGGGTGAGCAAGCAGACGAACCCGAAGAAGATAGTGTTCAAGCACTCCTCGGATGCTGGCGTCACCTGGACGGCTGAACAGGTCGGACATGCGTGGATGGATGGCAAGGACGGGCAGTTCCCGAGGGCGGCATTGGATGGTCAGGGGAAGTTGTTCCTCGTCTGGCAGCAGCACGAAGGCTCACACCCGAACAACCTCGAAGGCCCCCGAAACCTCCACTCCTCCCACTCAACCGACGGCGGCTCCACATGGTCCACCCCGGTCATCATCGACGCCTACAACACCGGCAATCGCAACGACGACCCGGAGAACGGCTATCCGTGCGACTGCTGTGCACATTCGCTGCTCGGTCGCGCTGAAGGCGGCTTGGACGTCGTGTACCGGCATGTCGAGTACGACCAAGCGGAAGAGGAGTGGCAGAATCTGGTCGCGCACGTATCGTTCGACGGCGAGAACAGCGCTGCCGGCTACACGGCGCTGGCGCCGGCGTGGAAGTCAGAAGGCGTCATCTGCCCGTCGACCGACGTCGACTTGGCGCGTCACGATGACGGCCTGCTGGTCGCTTGGTCGGACGCGCGGTCCGGCTTGAACGAGGTCTGGTTCGCTATCATCGACGGCACCTCGGTCTCCACTGTGACTCGGCTCGGAGCGGGCGAACTTCCCGGGGTGGTCGTGGACGGGGAATGGCTGCGCGCGACCTGGTACAACACCGGTCGCGACCTCTGCTTCGCCGAGGGCAACACGTCGGCGCCACTCACCACATGGGTGCGCGAGACGGCGCTCGAGGAGGAGTCGCCGCAGTTGAGCAACCAAACGCTGCTCTGGACCGAGTGGCGCAGCGGCTCGTGGGAGATCAGCGCCATGCCGGCGCTGATGCCCGACTGGCTCTGGGCCGAGCCACCCGAGCCGCCGGACGGCAACGGGACGGGCAACGAGACGGGCACCGGCAATGGGACCGGTGCTGGGAATGGCACGGGTAACCAGACCGGCGGGGGTGGCAGCGAGGCTGGCACCGGGGAAGGCACGGCAGCCGGCGATCCACCAGAATGGACTGCAGCGGTGGTCGGCCAGCCGGCACCCGACTTCACTCTGCACGACGTTGACGGCGTCGAGTACTCGCTCTCCGACTACGCCGGTGACCATGTCATCATCGATCTGGCCGCTACCTGGTGCTCGAACTGCGCCATCTTCAGTCAGAGCGTCCTGTCGCCGCTGCAGGCCGAGATAGACGCTGGCTCCCGCGCCGGCCTGACCATCCTGACGATCGGCACCGACATCGGCGAGAGCGACGAGTTGTTCGCCGCCTGGGCGGCTGCCCACAACTCGACCTGGCGGCACGCGGTCGACGACGCCGACGCCGGGGTGCGCGAGATGTACGGCTCGACCGTGCCGAGGATAGGGGTCGTCGGGCCTGACGGCACGCTGCTGATGCTGAACGAGGGCTACGTCGACGTCGACGACCTGCTCGCCCTCCTCGACCGAACTCTGACCGGCGGAACACCGACCGATATCACCGATCCTCTTCCACCCCCGAACACCGACACCGACGACGGTTTCGGCCCGATTCCCGCGCTGGGTGCCCTGCCCACCATGCTCGTCCTGATCGCCGGTCTCGTCGCCGCCGCGCGGCGCCGGGATGCAGCGCAGCGGTGATGAGTGAGACCGCCCCTCGACGCCGCATGCGCGAGCACCCGTCAGACCGCGTCGACCTGCGCAGTGACACCGTGACGCAGCCGGTGGCAGCTATGCGGGCCGTGATGGAATCGGCCGAGGTCGGCGATGATGTGTTCGGTGACGACCCGACCGTCAACGCATTGCAGGAGCACATCGCCGGGCTGCTCGGCAAGGAAGCGGCGTTGTTCGTCCCGTCGGGAACCATGTCGAACGCGGTCGCCGTCCGCGCCCATACGAATCCGGGCGATGAGATCGTCACGGAGGCGACCAGTCACATCTACATCTACGAAGGCGGCGGCTACGCCGCTCTGTCCGGATGTTCGGTGGCACTGGTGAACGGCGAGCGGGGGATCATGGCTGCGGCGGATGTCGAGAAGGCGATTCGGAAGGCGGAAGGGAGCATGTCCCACTTTCCTGATGGAAGCCTCGTCTGCGTCGAGAACACCTCGAATCGAGGCGGCGGAACCTGCTACCCACAGGCGTCTCTGGACGCCATCGCAGCGGTCGCGAAGAAGTCTGGCTGCGCTTCTCACATCGATGGTGCGAGGCTGTTCAACGCCGTCGTGGCGACCGGCGTGTCGGCGAGACGGATGGTGCGCGACTACGACTCAATCTCCATCTGCTTCTCCAAAGGGCTCGGCTCTCCCGTCGGCTCCATTCTGGTCGGTGATTCTGGGCTCATCGCAAAGGCTCACAGGTGGCGCAAGATGTTCGGTGGTGGCATGCGTCAGGCCGGTGTGCTCGCCGCAGCCGGTCGGTACGCGCTCGACCACCACGTCGAGCGCTTGGCCGAGGACCACGCGCGAGCGAGGGGGCTGGCCGAGGCGGTCGAATCGATGGGTGGTTACTCTGTCGATCTGGCAGCCGTCCAGACCAACATGTGCTACATCGATGCGACTGATGGCCGTGATGCCGCAGCCGTCGTCGCCGGGTTGGCGGAGCACGGCGTCGACGTGCTGACGGTCGGGCCGACAGCGGTCCGTGTCGTGCTGCATCTGCACATCACCGATGCGGACGTCGAGCGGACGATCGCCGCCTTCGAGGCGATCCGCTCAGATGCCGCCTGACCCATTCCCGGGCTGCACCCTACCTGCACCCTACCTGCACCAGACTGGCGCTCGGCTGACGCTCGACCCGATGGTGCGGAGGATGACTGACTCACTGCGGGCTGAAGTCGAGCAGCACCTTGCCCCGGTTCTTCCTGTCGTGGATGTACTGCTGCGCCGCCGCCGTCTCCTCGAATCTGAACACCTTGTCGACCACTGGGTCGATCTTGCCCTGCTCC
>CAUZSY010000197.1:0-3411 GCA_963582725.1 Candidatus Thalassarchaeaceae archaeon | reverse complement strand
GCCGGGCGCGCCCGAGCCGATGCGATGACCGCCCTCGTCGAGTTCGACCGCGTAGTAGATCGACCACAAGTCGATGTCTCCCTGGCTGTTGAACGGCTGGCTGCCGTTCAGCGACGCGAAGTAGCGGTCATCGCCGAAGGTGAATATGGGGTCGAGCGGAATCGCATCGAGGCTGCCATAGGAGCCGTCGATCCAACTGTCGAACGCGTCGCGCGTCATGCTGTTGGCATAGGAGAAGTTCTCGTACATCGCGGTGCGGTCGAACTGCATCGCGGCGCTCAGTCGCGATTCGATGCCGGACCATGACTCCTCGCCGAACGGGACGCCGCGGAACGTCACGTCGATCGCCTTGGTGAATCCCTCACCATCCACGACCTCGTAGTCGTCACCGTTCAGCGCGCTCATCAGGTCGACGTCGCCGATGATCGGCAGTCCGGCCGCGATGGTCAGCCGCAGATCCGGGTCGATCGCCTCGATCAGATTCCTGTACGGGTCGGCGTGGAACGAATCGATGACGACGATATCGGCTGCCAAACCGGCTCGCAGCCGGCCAGTCTCGTCCTGCCAGTTCATCGAGTCGACCGGATTGATGGTCACCATCTCGACCAGTTCGCGGCTGCTGAACGCGCCGTCCAACTTGTGATCGTTCCACCAGTCGGCGGTCTTCAACTCGTGCATCGGGCTCTTCGATCCCGAAGGTGCCCAATCCGGCGCCAGGCTGATCCTAACTCCAGCAGCCTTCGCCGCCGCGACATCGGCGGTGTCGCCGTACAGCAGCAGGTTCGAGGTCGGTGACCAAGCGAGCGAAGCGCCTACATCGGCCATCGCAGCGAACTCGGTCGGACCGAGCGGCACGCCGTGGATGATGATGACCTCGCCGACCAGCAGGTCGTTCTGCTGCAGGATGTCGAACTCGTACAGCGAAGAGGCGTCCGTCCCTTCTGCCAGATGCAGGAACCAGGCATCGAGCGTCCCCGAAGCGTTGCCCGTCTTGATGTGATTGCCCTGGTAGGTGTCGGTCAACTCGCTGACCTTGGTGTGGATGTAGTCGCGACCGAAGTTGTCGTGCTCGATGTTGCGGGCCAGAATCGATGCGTACTCGGCATGGTCGTGAGTCGGGTTTCCCTGCACCGAAGTCGTGCCACCGGCGAGCAGTTTCATCTCGGCGTATTTCAGCGACTGAGGCTCCAGATTCCAGTAATTGCTCTGCTGGACGAAGTTCTTCGCCCAGGTCACCTCTGGCTTGTAACCGGGGTTGTTCCTCCACTGGTAGCGGTTGGTGTAGAACTCACCGTTCGCAAGTTCGTAGTTCCATAGTGGCAGGTAGTTGTAGTGCATGTGGTTGTGCATGTCGATGAGACCGGGGTAGATGGTGCCGGAGGTGTTCACCACCTCGACATCAGACACATCGACGGTCACCCCGTTCACCGTCACCGTGCTCGGCGCTGACTGGCCGCCGCCGACGTCCCACAGGGCGGCTATCATGCCGTCTACCACCATGATGGCGCCGTCATCGATGACGCCGCCTGAGTCCATCGTGACGAGACGACCTCTGAGCGCGTAGGCGCCGCGATGGATGTAGTCGAGCGGTGTGTAGCAGGTGCCGCCGGCAGACGGTGCGAGTGGGTTGTCGCCGGGCGCCCAGCCCGGCGTCGGCGAGCCGCTCTTGTCGAAGCCGCCGACCACGTTGCGCACGTATGGCACATCGAATTGCGAATCGACATCGGGGTAGGTGTGCTCGTCGAGCACCGCGAAGCTCTCGTCGAGCAGACGCACCGTGTCGCCGCCGTAGTAATCGAGTTCGATCTGGGTGCGAGCCCGGAAGAAGGCGAGGCGGCCGTCAGGCTGCAGAGTCGTGCCGTTGCCGACCTGACAGGCCGACGAGGACGATTCGTGGCCGACGTCGTCGAGCCACCAGCCGCCGATGTCGACAGCGCTGCCGCCGCTGTTGTGCAACTCGATGAACTGGTCGCTCTCCTGACCGATGACGCCGTCGCCGTTCCAGTCGGTGCCGTTGTACTCGGCGCTGGAGGCGGAGGCGAGGAACTCCGATATCACGACCGGGCTCGTCACCCGGCCGCTCGCCGCACCGGCCGCCGCGGCATCGCTGAAGCCGACAACCTCGGCGGCCGCGGGTGTGCCGGGGGCCACTGGCACCGCGGGCAGGGCGATTGCGAGCAGCAGCGCCGCCAGAACGAGATGGACCCAGTGGTCGCGCACGCTGCTTCGGTGTCGGCGCTGCATCAAAAGACAGCCGCCCCCGTGCAGCCCCAGCCTGGATTCGCCCTCGCCTCACAGGACCTCGACGGTCGATCCCTCTGGCGCCCCGATGATTGGGCGAACCTCTCTGCTCACCAACCGGTGCGCAGACCCCGTCGCCACCCGGCAGCGGCCAACGTCGGCCGGTCGGCCTCTGGCCGAATGCTCGTCAGATACAAAGCGCGGCGGCGGCTCGCGACATTCATGGGGAGCGCATCGGGAGCGCCGGCGGCAGATCCCGCACAGCCGCCTATCAGGTCGGCGGCGCGCCTCGGCCGGCGCCACACTGCACCAGTGGCAGCCCTCCTCATCGTCGGCATCATGTTGACCACCGGATGCATCGGCGCCGTCGAGGGGATCATCGAAAGGCCGCCGTGGAATGTCGGCTACAGCCTCGTCGATGCCACCCCGCACGCCGACCCTCGGCCGTTCGACGTCGCCGACCCGGCCGACGCGAACACGACCCTCGGCAACGCCACCTGGGCGGTCTTCAACAACGAGCAGGGCGGCAACTGCTGCGAACACTACCTCGCCGCGACCAAGGAGGGATGGATCCTCAACTTCGGCGGCGAGTACCCGACATGGTCCGAGGACAGAGGCCACACCTGGCAGGAGTGGCGACCGACGATTCTGACCCAGTTCGGCTGTCGCACCCCCAAGTACACGGTGCCCGGGCAGGAGGGACTGGGCGAGGGCAGCATCGTGCAGGCGACCAACGGCGACATCATCAGCATGGGCTGGTTCCCCTATCCATCGAGCAGCGGCGGCGACCAGTTCTACGCCTTCTTCTACGACGCGGCCGAGGAGGAGTGGTCGTGGTGCTACAACCGGACGCCTGAGCCGTTCTACGACCGGTCGTGGCAGGTCGAAGTGGTCGGTCCGATCAGCAGCATGTACGGCAGCGGCCCGTGGGCCAGCCTCGTCATCTCCAACTTCTGGCATCAGGTCGGTAATCTCGGCGGTCAGATCTCGGTCGACGGTCTGAACTACGAGTACTTCGACTTCCCCGACCGGGATGCGAGTCTCGACGTGATGCCGGTCGACTTGAATCTCAGCGATCTCGGAGTCGAATGGGACTTCACCAAGCCGCACAAGGAGATGCGCTCCTTCCCCGTCCCCTCCGGTGGCCTCTACTTCCCGAACTACTTCGTC
>CAUZSY010000196.1:0-3413 GCA_963582725.1 Candidatus Thalassarchaeaceae archaeon | reverse complement strand
GGCTGAAGCGGGCGAATATCGCATCGTCGGCGGCGCCTCCTCGGAATCGAGCGGTGTGACCGTCGAGGTGACCTATTCGTTCCATGTGACGCTGCTGACCGCCGGCTGGCTCGGAGGCGCCCTCGTCGGCGGCCTGCTGGCCGCGTGGGGCGCGACCCGAACCTCAGAATTCTGAGCCGCCGCTCACCAGCGTGTCTGACGCAAATCCCCCGATTTCAGGTCAGTCGGCGGAGCCGCTCCATCAGGCCGTCCGCCTCGCCTAGCCCGGCCAGAGCGTCATCGACGTCGCCGCGCTCCAGCGCCTTGGCCGTCTCGCCGACCGCCATCTCGCAGGCGCGCCTGTCCTCGTGCGCCGCCTTGACGCCGGACGATTCCAGACGGGCGCGGAGAACGCGCCATTCCTCCTTGACGAAATCGAGCAGATCCTGTCCCTCGCCGACCGCTTGACGCACCGCGTCGAGGTCGGCGGTGATCGCATCGATCATCTCCTGCGCCTCTACCCATCGCTCGCCATCGGCGGCTGACTTCACCTCCGCCAGCCGAGCGTCCCACTCCTTCGAGTCGGACCGGTCCGACCAGTGCTCGGTCATCTTCCTCTTCTGCCGCAGCGCCCGCTGGACGACTGCCTTCGCCTCGCCGACAGTGATGATCTCGCGCTGGATGGAATCGGCGAGCCCTCTGGTCAGCGATGCGTCCCCCTCCGCCATCGCCCGCTCTGCCTGTTCGAGTCGGTCGTACCATTCCGCCCGGTCGAGACCTTCCGCCCGGTCGAGTGCCGCCGTCGCCTCTCCGAGCGCCTCTGCGGCTCCCACCTCCGCCTCGCCGAGATTCTCGACATGCGCCGGTATCGACGCCGCGATGGTCAGCGAGTCGGCCGGCTCCTCGCGCTCCAGCGCTTCCGTCGCCGCCGTCAGCATACCGTCGAGTCGCTCCCGATCGACGCCTCGGATGGTCGATATCGCCGCCTTGGCGGCAGCGATCGCATCCTCGGCCGGCCGCCAGTGCGCGGTGATCTCCAACGAGCGCCGCTTGGACTCGCGGTACAGCATCTCCGCCTCGCGCAGACTGCCGAGTTCGGCCTCTCGATCGCCGGTTTTCATACAGCGAGCCGGTCGGACCGCCGTCGGCGCGATGCCGGCCGCTTCGGTGACCGCCGCTTCGCACTCCTCGCGGATGGCGCCGAGGTCGTCGGCCAGCGCGACGATGCGCTCGATGTCATCGAATACCTGACCCAGAATACGCAGACCGATGTCGGGTTCCCGGTAGCCGAGTTCTCTCGCCCGATCGACCAGCGATGCGGCCTGATCGATGGTGACGCCGTCGGCCCGCAGCAGCAGCACCCGCTCTTCAGCCCTGTCGAGCATCCTGCGGAACTCCTTGACGCGATCGCGGTCGGCTCCTCCGACGATCAGCGAGTAGGAGGCGGGCAGGATGAACAGAGCCGGAAGGACAGCGTGCACGGGCGATGCGAGCGGCGATGCTAGGATGACGGCCGCGCCGATGCCGACGCCTAACAACTGCGCGATGGCGCGGTAGCGGATGGCGTCGTCCCTGCCTCTGAGGATCAAATGACCGGTGTGCATGGCCGCCAGCACCAGCGGCAGCCAGACCATATTGAGCAGCATCACCGTCGGCTCGCCGTCGATGCCTGCCGCGACGGTCGCGAGCATCGTCGTGAAGCCGAACGCGACCAACAGCGGCGCGGCGGCGGCGCAGCACGCACCGACGCGCGACCGGCCGCGCGGACTCCAGAGGATCAGGTCGTTGACCAGCAGCGCCATGACGGCCAGCAGCAGAGCCGGTCCGAGCGCGCTGAGAGTCAGGCCCGCCTCGATGGCCGGCATGGCGACCAGCAGGGCCGCCAGCACCAGAACGACGGAGGCGACGGCCGACAGGGTCTGGACCCGTCGCTCACGCGTCTGGAGAGCCCGCTGCACCGCCGCGGCGATGTCACCGTCCTCCTCCATGCTGCCGCCGACCGCCCGCCGGCGGTGATGAATCAACCGCCTGCCAGACCGACAGCCTGCCGCCCTCGAGGTGGCAACACCGTCCGAGAGCACGCTGTTCTGGATGCTTCGATCAGCCCGGCTGGCGACGACTCAGGCGGCGGCGAATCGGCGTTCGAGGATCGACGCCAGCACGCCGAGTCCGAGTGCCGTCCAGATCAGGCCTCGCACCGGTCCTATCCAACCGGGCAGGACGGAGATGTCGGTGCGGAACGTCGACTCGCCCGAGGCGCTGACGAACGAGCCCGTGGAACCGTCATCGAGCGCCGTCCAATCGAGTCGCACATCGACCGGTCCCACCTCCATCGAATCCACCACCAGCGTGATGTTGGTCGTCCCCGGTCCATCCACTGTGCCACCCGGCAGGGTGACGGCGGCGCTGCACGCCTGACCGACACAGACGGTGGTGGTCGCTGCTCCCCGACCGTGATTATCGATCACCACCAGATAGGTCGCCGGCGAACCGCCCTCGGTCGCGCCGACCAGCGTCACCGAAGCGATGCTCGGGTCGGCCGGATCCTCAGGCCAGACCTGGATATCTGCAGCATGCGTCCCGACGTTGCCCTTCGAATCGGTCGCGACGACGGTCAGACCGTGCCAGCCGACAGCGAGTCCGGACACCTCGAAGGTCGCGACTTCGGTCCATGCGGCGCCATTCGTCCCATCGCCGATGATGACGTCGTCATCCAGCGCCACGGTCCACGCAAGGGCCTCGATCGCATCGATGTCATCGTACGAATCCGAGAGGTTCACGAGGATGGTCGACTTCGGAGTCGGAAAGTTCTGCGGTCCGTACAACTTGCCGTCCACGGTCAGCCCCGGGCGCGGCACCGGCCCGGTCGCATCGAGCAGGGTCAGAGTCCGATTCTCGCCGACGCTGTTGCCGACCACGTCGGTCGCGGTCACCTGCAGCCAGTACGTCGTCAACGACTTCTGCTGATGCCGCTCATCGACCGACAGGTGCTGTCCGTTGACATTGATCGACAGCGGCCAGATGTCAGCGATCTGCAGATGGTCGTCGTATTCGTGCTGCCAGCCCTCGGTTCGATTCGACCGCAGCAGTATGGACGTCGCCTCACCGGAGGAGTCGTTGGCCCAGACGTCGAGCACCAGATGGCTGGTCGAATCGATCTCCAGTCGATCGTCGCCGCGCATCGCATCGATCATTCCTCCGCTCACCAGATGGTCCTCGAAGGCGTACCAGTCGAGGCTCGGCGCCTCGCCGTCGATCTCGGCCGTGCTGTTCCACTCGCCGATAGCCCCGTGCGCATCAGTGCAACTCGCCTCCATGATGACCCGCTGACCGTGCGCCATCCCGATGCTCTCGCCGCTCACCGACATCTCGCCCGTGCTCGCCGATGCGACGACGCTCGGTCCGTTGCGAAGCCACCACTCGTGGTCGATCTC
>CAUZSY010000195.1:0-3516 GCA_963582725.1 Candidatus Thalassarchaeaceae archaeon | reverse complement strand
GCCGACTGCATTCAGCAGTCAGCCGTGCAGATGGATCAACTGCATGCCGCCATCTTCCGTCGATTCCAGCCGTGCGTAGCCGACCCGCTCCAACTGCACGACCGTTCCTGCCACGTGGTCGTGAGACTCGAGGACCCCCTCAATCATCTCCAGCAGGTCACCGTTCGTGGACAGCATCGAGACGGGCTGACCGAAGCCGACTGGAAGCCAGTGGACGATCGGTGTCCTGCCGAGTCGCTCGGCGGAGATCAGAGTCGCATCGGCAGCGCTGCTGATCGATGCATCCGCGAAATCCTTCAGTCGGATCCTGCCGGTCCGCCTCGCAGTCTCGATGTCATCGTCCTCCAGCAGCACCTCGATCTCCGGTCCTGTCAAGATCGGCCATCCGCGTGTGCCGCGGTCTGCATGGTCGGGATGGACGGCCGGTGTCACGGCGGGCAGGTCAGGCAGGCCGGTGGCATCGAAGGTGACACTGACCGGGTCACGGACGAAGGTCAGACGCGGCGCATCGGAATCGACCTCACTGCAGTTCAGCGCCTCCAGAGTAGCCATCGGCACCGAGATGTCCTTCTGGGTCAGACCCAGTTCGAGCCAGAAGGCGCGGATGGCGGCGCCGGAGAAACCTCGCCGACGAAGCGCAAGCAGGGTCGGCAGTCGTGGGTCGTCCCAACCGGTGCGACGACCCGCTTCGATGGCCGCCCGCATCTCCGAGGTGCTGAATGCGCCGAGTTCGTGAATCTTGACACGACCCCAGTATAGGGTCTCGGGATAGTCCCAGCCGAACTTCTCGTACAGCAGGGTCTGCTTCCTCGTGCTGTCCATCAGATCCTTGCCTCTGACGATGTGGGTGACGCCCTGCAGGTGGTCCTCGACCGCGCTCTGGAAGTCGAGCAATGGCCAGACCCGGTAGGCGTCGCCGACGATCGGATGCGGTTCATGCTGGATTCGCAAGGCAGGCCAGTCGCGCAGAGCCGGATTGGCCAGACTCATGCTGGTCCTCACTCGCACCACAGCTCCTCCCGGTGCCGTCGTGCCATCCTTCATCTCGCCCCAGAGTTCGAGATTCCGTTCGACGGCTCGCTGACGACAGGGGCATTCAACCCCCTGTTTCCTCAGTCCACTGAAGGCTTTGGCGGTGCAGGTGCAGACATACCCCGCCGCCGTTTCCAACATCGTCTCCGCGTGCTCCAGATAGACCGGCATCCGCTCGGAGGCGCGGATGATCCGGTCGGCCGGACGGCCGGTCAGCCATTCGAAGTCTGCTTCGATCATCGAGTAAGCAGCCGGGTCGGGCGGCTTGACCCGCGTGTCGGTGTCGTCGAATCGCAGGATCACCTGACCGTCATGCATCTTCGCGAATTCGCTGTTGATGGTCACTCCACGGGCGTGACCCAGCGAGAGCGGACCGTTCGGATTGGGTGCGAATCTGAGCACTACGCCGCCCGACTCGGCGTTCGGCAGCGGCGGAAGGCCAGTCCGTCGCTCCTTCTGTCGCTTCTCAAGCGCCTCTGGCGCTTCGGTTGCCAGCAGTTCGCGCAGATGGTCGAGACCGGACTCTCTGGCGATGGCGTTGGCCTCCTCTACGCTGCGGGCGATGTGCGGGGTCAGCACCGCCGCCTGGCTTCGCAGATCTGGATTCTCACCCATCACCCGCCCCATCACGGAGGAGGTCTGACCGGCACCGTCGTATTCGAGAGCGTTCTGGAGCGCGTACTTGCGGATGATCGCCGCGACCTCGGAGCTCGGCTCATCCATGAGGGGTGGACCGGAGCCGATGCCTCTTCACGATTCGGGAGGTCGGATGGCCGAGCGGCGGGAAAACGCCGTATCAGAACCGGTCGAGAGTTGCTTGATCCCCGATTCGACCATCTTCAGGTGCAGGCCTGTCTGGCGCGGCGCAGTGATGTCGGAGCCGCCAGGCTCGCCGAACGGGGGCCCAGCGCCATCGGAGCGCTGGATGCGGCGCCTCGTCCATCACCAAGCGTTCGATGGCTGAGACTGTCGCTGGATCGGACGGATAGCCCGAGCCGACCGAGAATCCAAGCGACTCCGACAGCCTTTCAATGGCTGCGTCGCGGCTGACTTTGGCGATGATGGAGGCTGCCCCGACGATGACGTCCCGCGCGTCCATGCCGTGCTGGGAGTCGACATGCCAGTCGGACCATCTATCATCGAGACGAGCCAGCACCCGCCTGCCGAAACGCTCAGCGTCGGTGTCGCACGCATCGAGGGCCAGAACCTTCGACACCGTTCCCTCCAATCCCCCGTCGATCGAAGAGATGGCCTCTGCGAACAGCACGACCTCGAGATCGTTGAGACTCTGGACGGACATCGCTCTGTCGATCCTCTCAGCACTCGCTTCGACGATTCCATACGACCATCGGCCAGCCTCGGCGCCGGCCGTCAACGCGGTCTCGACGCGTAGTCGCTGGCTTCTGCTCAGCGCCTTAGAATCGTCCACTCCGAGGGCCAGCAGGGAATCGATCTCCGCCGATGGCGCGGCGAACGCTGCGACGACCAGCGGTCCGATCGCCGGACCGCGCCCCGCCTCATCCACCCCTATTCTCAACCGCTCACCTCACAGGTCGAGGTCGAGGCCGCCGGTCTGATCAGTCGGTTCTTCGTCCGACGGACCAGCCCCGATCGGCGCATCGTCAGCCTCTCCGTCACCGCTGCCATCGATTCGCTGGATTTCCATAGCATCCCTCAGTGCGACAGAACCCGCGTCGCCTCGTCTCTGCTTGGTCACCCTGACGGTCCTGCCCGTCTCCGCTTCGGCCGGCTCCAGCAATTCGTTGCTCGAGTGCGGTCGCCGCCGTTCGAGAAGTTCACCCGCCAGGTCATCGAACACCGCCTCATCGACCTCGGCCTGGGCATGGTCGAGCACGGTGCTGGCGGCGGAGACCACAGCTTTCGGAGGTGGGCGCTTCTGGTCGCTCGGCGAGCCCGCCCGACGCTTGAAATCAGCCTCGAACGCGGCCGTCGACACAGCATCGCTCTGGACCGGCGGTGGCGCAGCACCACCGGACTCGTCGAATTTAGCTCGCCAGTCCGCCTCGGTCTCGGCCGGTGGCGAATCGAGTCCCTGCGCGAGGCGCCATTCAGCGTCCTTCCGTTGCCGGTGTTCTACGGCGCGATAGAGGATCAGAGCGCCGACCACCGTGATGATGATGGTCAGCATGAATCCGCTGTTTCGTCTCATCGCATCTGCGGTGGATGAGAAAACTGCGCGGAGGCTGAACCCCTCATCCGCGAGGTTCTCGGGCCGCCATGGAGCGCCTAGGTAATCGATCTCCGTCTGATTTATGAACAGCGTGTCGGGCGACAGCACGCTCTGGATGCGCACGGTCAGCAGGGCGGTGCCATTGATGGGTTGGTCGCGCGGGATGACCAGCCAGGCCCGGAAGGTCAGGTTGGTGTCCGGTGGCACGTCGAGCATCTCGAACGAGCGCGGTGCGTCGATCGATTCATGCATCGCCCCGCTGGTCGGTATCAGGCCGTAGGAGGTGGCGACGT
>CAUZSY010000194.1:0-3559 GCA_963582725.1 Candidatus Thalassarchaeaceae archaeon | reverse complement strand
ACAGGAGCTGGTAGAGCAGGGTCGAGAAGAAGGCGATCAACAGCAGTTCGGGCAGGTCGCATCGTTCTGGCAGACGCAACCTGTGAGCCGATCCGACTGCACCCTCGTGCCGAGTGTTCCGATGCACGTACAACAGCAGCAATGGGCTGGCTATCGCATATCGCATCCATGCTCCCGTCGCCTCCGGCAAACCCGTCGCCACCACCCGGCCGCCGACCCAACTGACTCCCCAGATGGCTACCACGAGAAGCAGCATTCCATGCGTCGCCGCGTCGTCCAGTTGCGGCCTCCTCGTCATGTTCGGCCTGCGCGTCGCACCACGCTTGAGCGTATGCCAAGGCATGCCATGACGTATCGTATGGTCGAAGGTCGCCACATTCACTGGATTGCCGGTCCATTCATAGGCTGTAGCGGGGGTCTGACGGCTGTTCGTCCGCAGGACGGTCAGCCACCGGGAGGCAGAGAGATGACGAAGAGGACGGGAATGATGGACCAGTTCCAAGCCATCAAAGAGGCCCATCCAGGCACCGTGCTCTTCTTCAGGATGGGTGATTTCTACGAGATGTTCCACGAAGATGCGGTGCTGGCGTCCGAGGTTCTCGGCATCACTTTGACCAGTCGTGACAAGAACAGCGACAACCCCGTTCCGATGGCCGGAGTGCCTTGGCATTCAGTCGAGGTATATCTGCGACGGATGCTTCGAGCTGGGCACAAGGTGACGCTGTGTGAGCAGGCCGAGGCGGTCGAACCTGGCGAGAAGATCCTGCGCCGAGTCGTGACCAGGATCTACACCCCGGGTTCGTTGTACGAACAGAGCCTGATCGGCGAAGCGGCGACAGCAGTGCTCGCTGCGGTGGTCATCCGCGGTGACGCCGTCGGACTCGCTCTGCTCGATTCGTCGACCGGTAGAGCTCGTGTGCAACAGTTCGACGGCGCGGGTCGATTCGATGCTCTGCGTGATGAGATGATGGGGGCTGGTCCAGCCGAACTCGTGGCCAGTAGCAAGGATGCTGCCAGCGAGACGCTGGCCTCGTTGGTAAGAGACATCGATGGCCTGATGTTGTCGACCCATGAAGCGTCGGACGCCACCTGTCTGGAAGTGGTCAGGGTCCACCTATCGACTGCCGACCTCGGAAGCATCGATTCAGATGAGAAACCCCTTGGTATGCAGGCGTGCGGCCTGGCGGCTGGCTACATCGCGTCGTTGCATCTGATCGATGCCGTGCCGCTGCATGAGGTCGTCATCGATGCCAGCGACTCGCACATGTCGCTCGATAGGACCACCTTGCGGAATCTGGAGTTGACCCACACTCTGCTCGGCGAGAGGGCCGGCTCGTTGGTCCAGGCGATCGACCGGACCCGGACCTGGATGGGTCGACGCTTGCTGCGGGAATGGCTGCTCAGACCTCTGCTCGATCGGACCGTGATAGCCAGCCGCAGCGGTGCGGTCGCTGCTCTGGTCAGATCATCGAGGCGGCTTCGTGATCTGCGGACCGCCATGCAGTCTATGCGCGATCTGGAACGGCTGTCCACACAGCTCTTCTATGACCGAGCCAATGCTCGCGATCTGGTCGCGATGGCCGACGCGCTCGGCCGCATGCCGCGATTGCATTCGATTCTGTCAGAGTCGAACGACCCGATGCTGAACGACCTGGCCGAGGGCTTGACCGATCTGGCTGGGGTTCGAGACCTGATCATCTCTCAACTGGTCGATGAGCCGCCCACCGGCGTCCGAGACGGCGGCTTGTTCATGGGCGGGGTCGATGACGACTTGGACGAATTGCGCGATACCGCGGCCGAAGGTGATGCGTGGCTGCGCAGCTTCGAGGCGGCGGAGCGGGAACGGCTCGATGTGCCGACCCTGAAGGTGCGCTGCAACAGGCAGTTCGGCTACTTCGTCGAAGTGACCCGACCACATATCGACAAGATGCCAGAGGAATACCGGAGACGGCAGACATTGACCAATGCCGAGCGCTTCACCACCGATGAGCTCAGCCAGTGGGAGGAGCGTCTGTTGAATGCTGCAGGTCGTGCCAACGACCTCGAACATCGGCTGTTCCTGAACCTTCGAGGCGAGGTCAAGCAGCACGTGGCCAGATTGAGCGAGATCGCTCGCAAGATTGCTCAGACAGATGTCCTATGCAGCTTCGCCGAGCATGCGAGGCAACGTGGTTGGGTCAGACCCGAGGTCGTCGATGAGAACAGGTTGGATATCGTCGGAGGCAGGCATCCGGTGCTCGAAGAGACCTCGGGATTCGTGCCGAACGACTGCTGTTTCGAGAGATCTCGTCGTTGTCTCCTGCTGACCGGACCGAACATGGGTGGCAAGTCGACCTATCTTCGAGGGGTCGCTCTGATCACCATACTCGCTCAGGCCGGCTCGTTCGTGCCTGCCCGACGGGCTCGCATCGGCTTGGTCGATCGCGTGTTCACGCGCGTCGGTGCGCACGATGACCTGCGACGAGGCCGTTCGACCTTCATGGTCGAGATGATCGAGGTCGCGCACATCCTGCGCCGAGCGACCGAACGGAGTCTGGTGCTGCTCGATGAGATCGGTCGTGGCACCTCGACCTTCGACGGTCTCGCCATCGCCTGGTCAGTCACCGAGGACATCACGACTAGAGTCGGCGCCAGAACCCTGTTCGCGACCCACTATCACCAGTTGGTCGGCTTGCAGGACGAGATACCAGGCCTCGTCAACATCCATGTGCAGGTTGCACATGTCGACGGTGAGCTGCGATTCCTGCACACCGTGGCCGAGGGTCCGTGTGACGAGTCCTACGGCGTCCAAGTCGCCTCCCTGGCGGGTCTGCCAACAGCTGTCGTCGAGCGGGCTCGTGACCTGCTGCTGTTCCTCGAGCAACAGGCTGGTGGTGCCCGAGCTGGTGAGAGCGGTATACCGACCCGCCGGGGTGACGGCCAGTCGAGTCTGTTCGGTTGGATGCTGCCGCCGGCAGCGGCGCCGACGGATGCGTCAGATCCTACGGAGTCCGAGGCAGCGGAATCCGATGTTCGACCGCCGATCGTCGAGTCTGCTCTCGATTCCTGTGAGGTGGCCGCTCTCGACCGGTTGCGCTCGATCGATCCGGATGCGTTGTCACCGCGCGAGGCGATCGATCTGCTGTACCAGTTGACAGGCATCCTGCGCGGCACCCACGAATGGTTGGAGGAGTGATGGTGGCGAACTCCGTAGAGACCTCAGCCGGACGCATCGAGCAGTTGGATGAAGCGACGATAGGCCGGATAGCGGCCGGCGAGGTGGTCGAGAGGCCGGCTCAGGTGGTCAAGGAACTGCTCGAGAACAGCGTCGATGCAGGGGCTGGCAGAATAGATGTCAGCATCGAGTCAGGTGGATTCGACAGCATCGTCGTGCAGGATGACGGCGACGGAATGGTCGCGGACGACCTGCCACTGGCAGTCCAACGGCATGCGACCTCGAAATTACGGACCGTCGAGGACCTCAGCACGATAGGCACGCTGGGATTCCGTGGTGAGGCTCTGGCATCGATCGGCAGCGTCAGCCGATTGACGGTCGAGTCGAGACCTGCAGATTCCGTCG